>JAOUFM010000007.1 GCA_029858205.1 Deltaproteobacteria bacterium
TGGAGGCGATAGATTACTGCGGCAGAAATAGCGGTCTTAGCGCGGCTACCCCTGTGGTACAGAAGGATTCGTGCGACGTGGTGCCTGCCGATACGCCTGCGGTCTCGGTAGGTACTTCCATACTTACTCATACAGATGCCGGTGGTAATAATAATCCGGCCAAGGATGATGACGGCCTTAATAAAGTCAGTCTTGCCTGGGCCTCGGGCGGAGCCGGCCCCGGCGACTACATAGGCTATAAGGTATTCTATTCGACCACAGGAGCCGGTGCTTGGGTTGACGTAACTGATTCCGTAACAGGCGCTGCCAACAGCGGTGTTGCCGTGATAGGCGCCTCGGGGTATCCGTTCTATGTCACTGCCTCTCCGGCAAGCGTGAATCTCAACTCCGGCGTGTTCCCGGGTGGAGTGCCTGCTGCGGATACGACGATGTACTTCGCTGTTGCGCATGTTGATTATTGTCTGCAGCACGATGCTACAAAGCTCATCGTATCGCCGAAGATGATGAAGGATTCCTGCGATGTTCAGCCGCCTAAAGTTGTCGATGGTTCGCTGGTCTATAATTACAGCGATTCTAATGGTAACGGCACCACGACCCCGAGGGATGATAACGGGGCAGGGAGTGTTAAGATTAATTGGACCAACCCGGCGTTCCCGGCGGACTTTGTAGGCTATAACATCTATATGTCGAAAACGGAGCCTGCCACATGGCCTCTGGCCCCTGGCACGCCTTCAGCGGTGATGAGCATTGCCGGAACGGCTACTACTGCCGATGTGACGACTGCGGGCGCGGCTGGCATGGATCCGATGTTCTTCATGGTAAGGGCAATCGACTACTGCGGCGTTGAGAGCGCGAATTCCACGGTTACAGGAAAACTTATAAAGGACAGCTGCGACGCAGCTCCGATACATACGCCTGCTGTTTCCGGCGGTATCTATACGACGATATTCTCGCATACGGATATCGGCGGCAACGGCCCCGGAGCGGCTGCTCCGAAGTTTACGGTTCCAACTGATGTTTCCAATACAGGCACGGTGGATCTTACGTGGAATTCCGGCGGAGCCGTGCTCGATTATATAGGCTATAAGGTCTTCTATTCGCCTGATAACGCTACCTGGTACGACGTGACCAAGATTGCCACCGGAGCGGCGGATACCGGAGTTCTGCCGGTACCAGGTGCTAACCCGTCGCGTCCGTTCGTTATATCCGGCACGACGACCTCGGTTCTTGTGACCGATATAACGCCTGCGAATGTTGCTGTGCCTGCGACACCTGTTGCCGGCAATACGATGTACTTCGCGGTCGCGCACGTGGACTATTGTCTAAAGGACGGAAGTAAGCTTGTCTCTCCGAAACTGATATATGGTGTGTGCAGCGCTATTCCGGATACGCCTACCGGGCTTGTGTATAATTATTCGGATGGCGTAAATCTGGGCACGCCGTTTGATGATGACAATAACTTGCCGATAGATTCGCTCGACGTGGCTCCTGCCGTAGGCGGCGACCCTGGCTTCGTGTACCTTAAGTGGAATGCGGCCGCAGGCGCTGCCTCGTATAAAGTGTTTGCGTACGACGTTGCTATGGCAAGCTATGTCGACGTCATGACACTTACAACATTCCCGGCAACCGAGGAGGCGAAGATAAATTCCACGACCGCCCCGTCGTTTGGTCTGTTCAAATTCGCGGTCAAGTCCGTGAACTACTGCGGCGTTGAGAGCGCGGCGTACTCGGCACTTACGGCCACCAGCATACAGAAAGACAGCTGCGACCTGATACCGAGTTCGCCAACACCTGTGACCGCGACGCATACGGATCCGAAGGGCAATGTCATCGGCCAGGTAGACGATACCAATAACGGCAGTGGAACGCTTGTGTCCAATGTTGCAGGCAAGGTGTCGCTTAGCTGGCCTGCGATAGGCGACCTCGACGCTATAGGCGTGTATGCGGTCTATTACGCGCAGAGCGCAACGGCTCCGGCGGCATCATGGACCGATTATACAGCCAATGTGACGATAACTGGCGCTACCACTGCGGATGTCAAGACCGATGGCATTACGTCGCTGACCGAGATGTACTTCAAGGTCAAGGCCAAGGATTACTGCGGACGCTGGAGCGATTTAAGTACGACCGCTACAGACAAGATGATTAAGGATACCTGCGACGCGGCCCCGGGCGTGCCCTCAGGCCTTGCCTATACGCATAACGACAGCTATGGCAACGCCGCGCCAAATCCGAAGGACGTCTCCGGAGTTGACGGCAAGGTGCATCTTGCATGGACCAATTCCATGGGCGCGCCGCACGACGTGGTTAGCTACAATGTTTATTCGATAAAATTCGGAGGCGTCAGGACGCTAAGGGGCAACTTTGCGACCACGAGCGCTGTCATAGACCCGGCCTTCATGGTAACCGGCGATAAGTATAGTTTTGTGGTTACGGCAGTCGACTATTGCGGTCTCGAGAGTGGCGATTCCGCTGCTACCGGCTATATCAAGTATGGAAGCTGCTCGTTCTCGGTGGTGCCGCCTAATGTGGATTCGCTTAAATACTCTGTGCTGTCTGTCGATATGAAGGGCAATGTTCCGCCAAGGGACGATAACAATGACGGCGCTGCGCTGCCTGTGACAACGGTAGGTCAGCTGTTCCTGGAGCCGGTATGCGCTCCTGCGGATTGCAAGTCCATAGACAAGTACGAGGTGCTTCTCAGCACCGGAGGAGCATTTACCATGTATGCTGATGCCAACGTATTCTTGAATACTTTCTACGAGGTCAATCTCAATATCAGCGGCGTCTCGTCATATGATCCAATGACCTTTGCGGTAAAGGGCATCAATTACTGCACAGGCGAAAAATCGGCCTCTGCGACTGCGGTTGCGACGTATCTTGTTAAGGATACCTGCGACGCGGTGCCTGGCAACGCGGCGAACCTCGTGTTCAACTATAGCGATAAGAACGGCAACGGCCCGTCCACTCCGAAGGACGATGATAACGCCGGCCAGGCACTTGACATAGCTCCTGTTGCCTCTGACCCTGGTTCTGTGACGCTTAGCTGGTCTGCCGCAGCCCCGGCCGATGTAGTAAGCTATAACGTCTATATTTCGCCAAACAATGCCGCTCCGTGGACGTTGCTTGTGAATACCGGCAGCACCAATACCACCGACGTCGTTGTCGACACATCGACTATTGCATCGCTTGCCCCGACGTACTTCGCTGTTAAGGCGGTCGACTACTGCGGCTATGAGAGCGTGAACTTCGCGGCGCACTCTGGCGGCCTGTATATAAGGAAGAATAGCTGCGACCTCGTGCCTGATAACGCAACTGGTCTACAGTTCCCGCTCGCCTATGTCGACGTCGGTGGCAAGTCCAATCCGCCGCGCGATGTTGCGCCTGGTAATCTCGTATATATCGAATGGACGGCCGTTGCCAACATGGACGTCGAGGCCAACAGCTATAAGGTCTACTATTCGAACAATAATATCGACTGGACGTTGATAGACGGCACCACCACGCCGAGCGTCACGGCCCTTACGTCTACGAGCGCCACAGTTGATGCAGGCGGCGTTGCCGATGGCGTAAAGATGTATTTTGCCGTAAAGGCCGTTGACTACTGCGGCCGCGAAAGCGCGAATTACAACACCATGGCCATCGACAGGTATATAGTGAAGGGCATCTGCTCTATTAATCCGAACGCGCCGACTAATTTGCAGTATACGTACACAGACCAGATAAATCTGTTCTCTGTGCCTAAGGATGACGACAATGACGGTGTAGGCGTGCCGCCTTACGTCATAAGCGGAGCAGGTCATGTGCATCTTGGCTGGACGCCGTCCACATCCGCAGGTGTCGACACCTATACAGTCTGGGCGTGGGATGGATTTGCCTGGAATGATGTCACGGCGCTTGCCGATCCGATTGCGTCTTTGACAACTTCGGCTGTGAGCCTTAATTCCACCACCGCGCCGTACCAGATGCTACGCTTTGCGGTGCGCGCAGTGAACAATTGCGGTCTTGTGAGCGTCAATTCGAACGAGACGACCGACATATTGAAGGACAGTTGCGACGAGCTGCCGCCTACATCGCCGTGGATATGGGCGTCGCATACGGACGCGAGCGGCAATTGGTTTGGAAACCCCATTGACGACACCAACAACGGCAAGACGAAGAATATCGCCGATACCACAGGTAAGGTGTCGCTGAATTGGGGCGCGGTTGGAAGCTACGACTTCCTCGGCACGTATAAGGTGTATCACAGCAATAATGCTTCCGCCCCTGCGGCCTCGTGGACGGATTATACGGCCAATGTCTCGATGACTGGCGCTACGAGCGCTGATGTGGACACCTCCGGCGTTACGTCGCTTGACGAGATGTACTTCAAGGTCGCGGCAGTCGATTACTGCGGCCTCGAGAGCGACCTTGACCTTACACCGGCCACGTCGAAGATGATAAAGGATACCTGCGACGCTAAGCCCGCGGCCCTTACCAACGTCAAATACGACCCGGCGCATCCTGATGCGGGCGGACATTCGGCCCCGCCGAAGGGAGACGATGCAGGGTTTGCCTACATTACATGGAGCGCGGCGCCTGAGAGCGATGTCGTTCAGTACAAGATCTATGCCATAGATGAGGGTGGATTGGTCGCTGATTTGTCGTCCTGGTGGCCGTGGTCAGTTACATTCCCGACGCCTACGAGCGCCAAGATAGACATGGGCGTGTTTGCCGGAGCCCTGCAGAAGTTTAAGTTTGGCGTTACAGCCGTTGACTACTGCGGCCTCGAGAGCTCGAGGGTCAATACCGCCACGTACATTAAGTACCAGGGTTGCACAACGCCTCTGCCGTCGCCTGTTGACGGGGTCAATTATAACCACAGCGACCTGAGATGGAACTGGCCGCCGCGCGACCATAACGGCAACGGACAGGTAAAGCTCCAGATAAGCTGCTGGGCATGGCCGAACTGTAATGTCATGGACACAAATGACGCATATAACGTGTATTACAAGACATCTGTCGGTGGCGCGTGGACGCTGATAAATCCGGCGCTCGTTACGCAGAATACGGTCAACCAGGTCGCGGTGGACGTATCGAGCTTGCCGCAGTACACGACCATGTACTTTAACGTTAAGGCCAAGAACTCTTGCACAGGGGCAGAGTCCGCAAGCTTCGCAGTCGCAGGTGATGCCGTAACTAGTTATATAGTCACCGATACCTGTACTGCTCCGCCTGCTCCGGATGCGCACTGGGGCCCGGATAAGTATGGCAATGACCCCGGAGCCGATGTTGATACATTTGGCAATGTAACGCTTACGTGGACAGCAGAGGGCGACGTTGTCAACGTCAACAACATACAGTATACGATATACGATATGGCCTGGAGCTGGCCGCCGTCCGCAAACATCAGTTATGACCCGCTTGAGCCGCCTGTCAAGACGCAGGAGGTCATAAGCATGAACCCGGCAGGTTATGACCGCATATCCGGTGGAGTTACAACGGTCGATTACTGCGGATACTCGACTGCGAGCTGGACGCCGTGGCTTACAAAGGGTGCGTGCAGCGCTCCGAAGAACGTTGACCCGGCCGCGGGCCTCGCGCTCCTTACACCAGGCACCTCAGGTCCGGATACGTTCATACAGGACTACGTGATGTACTACGATCTTATCAACAATTATGGAGGTAACATATCCATAATTGTCAAGAGAGAGTGGATAGGCGATATAGGCAACTGGCAGGATTACTCTGATATATACTACGACCCGGCATGGCTCGGTTGGTGCTCGGACTGGTATTATAACTGTAGCTACGACATGGGAGGTAAGGTGTTCGTTGATTGGAGCGGCTGGTGGGGCGGCGAGTATCCGACGTATCTAGCGGCCAGCGGCGACATGTATAACTATAAGGTCGTCATAACCAATGTCTGTAACGCGGCGGAGAACACCGAGTTCCCGCTCTATACGCAGAGCTTCTGCGGTGGGCCGTTGCCGACTGTCATGAGTCTTGATTATAACCATCAGGACGCCATGTGGAATTGGCCGCCCAAAGACGATGATGGCGCAGGCAAGGTAAAACTGTGGTGGCCGATGCCCGGTAGCCTCGGAGCGACGGCGAACTATAATGTCTACATGTCAGAGGATGGCGGCGTGACTTGGGGCGTAACCCCTGTGGCAACTGCGTGCAGGTCCTGCAATAGCGCCACCGTGAACGTGGGTTCTGTTGTACCGTTTAAGAAACTGGCCTTCAAGATAAGGGCAGTCGACGCCTGCGGCGCAGAGGGCCTGGATTCGCCGGTAACGTCGGTGATAATGAAGGATTCGTGCGACTCTAGCCCGAGCGCTCCGAGTCCAGTCTGGAATTATACAGACATGTACGGCAGTAACCCGCCAAACTTCGTTGATGGTGCCGGCAAGGCGACCCTTAGCTGGATTATTGACGGCGACGTTACGCAGAGCATGGTGGGTTACGATGTTCAGACTGCCGGATGGGCGTGGGTAGGCGGCTGGGGTGGCTGGATTGCCGAACCGACAAATACGCTTGTGGTAGACATGAACCCGTACCCTGTAAATACGTTCCTTAACGCAAACGTGCAGACCCAGGATTACTGTGGCATGTGGAGCAACTGGCAGAACACGCCTTACAGGATAGAGAAGCCGGCATCGTGCCCGGCCACAAAGGCCATAGCAATGCCTACAGGCGTGTCCAAGACCACTACCACCTATTGGGATGCTTGGTGGAGCATAAATATAACCTATATGACAAGTATAGGCTTTAATTACGACCTCGATTTGAACTATGACCCGAACAATATGTCTATCGAGGTTATGTATGAGCCGACTTGGTGCATAGGTTGCTGGAATACCGACGGTTATATAACGTATAATTCCGGCACAGGAACGTGCGCGGCAACGTATTCGAATGGAAGCGGGCTTGTGGCGTGCAATTATAACCCTGTAAGCAAGGCCCTGAGCCTCACAAACCTGTTTACGCCGGGCATTAACGGGCCGTGGGAGATGCCGTACTGGACATGGAGAAGCTGGGGCGATACGAGGAACTATAAGATAGTAGTACGCGACCTGTGCTCGGGCTCGACCAACGAGGTCATGCTCTATCCGTAAGATCTGTGCCGGTTTGAAAAAGCAGCGTATTTTGGGGTATAATTAAAAGTGGGAATATGGAAAACCTTAAAGGCATAATAGGAAGGTTCAGGGGCGGCAAGGACGAAAAGGGCTTTGCCCTTGTGCTGACGCTTATCATAATGGCCGCGATGACCGCTATCGGCATGATGGCCGTCACCACCTCCACGACCGATTTGATGATAGCCAGGAACGAGAAGGAAGGCAGGACGGCGTTTTATCTTGCTGAGGTCGGGGTCTACGAGGCCATAGCGAGGCTTTCCCTTCCAAAGACCAATGCGCGCTACGTCGGCGAGAGTACCACTGAGAGGGCAGACCGTGTTGGCGGCACAAAGTTCACCCCGAGCACCACGTATCCGGGAAGCGCGCTTAGCAAGCCGGCAAAAGGTTCTTTCACATCGGCTGGCATAAGCGGCGGTGCTGTGCCTTCGGTCGGAGGCGTTATTCCTTCAGGCACCTACGAGGTTCTTGTCAGGTACACCATCGAGCACGAGGACACGTGGCGTAAGGGCGATAATCTCGATGACGAAACCGTGGTTTTCTGCCGCGACTTCGGCTTTTCCGGCGCTACCACCAACTGCACGACTGCTTTTCCGGTATATACCATAATATCAAAGGGCAGGACCGGAGGCGGCACCGAGGCCGTTATATCGGCGCACGTGGTTGAGTCCTTCATTAACATGATGCCCCCTGGCGATACCATTCTTTTTACAGAGGGTGAGATAGGCGTACAGAGCGCGACAAAGATTACCGGAAAGGTCGGCACTCAGCTTGGTTACGAACAGGGGTACGCGGCCTATGTCAGTGGATGTCCGTGCACGGACCCAAACACATGTCCGGCCACCCAGTGCACCAACGTGTCATCTGGTTTTCCTAACTGGGGCTATAAAAAGGGCGATATGAATGAATATCTCGGCATGGATCTCGATACCATCAAGAACTATGCCGATGTCTATAATATGCAGACAGGAAATAACACGACCACTTATAACCCCACCGGTATCTGGGGCAGTCTTTGCAGTTCATCCACCACGTCCGACCCCAATCCGCATATTTGCGACAACGATGCCAACAAAGGTAAGATTGTTTACATAGATAACGGTGCAGCCGGTGTCGGAGCAGCCGGTCTTCAGGCAGGCAGTTATGGAAGAGGGCTCTTGATAGTAAAGGGGGATTTGCAGATAGCCGGACAGTTTACCTGGGAAGGCATGATATACGTAATGGGCAACTTGAGTGTTTCGGGTACGGCGACCGTGTTCGGTACGCTTATGATAGAGGGCAACAACACTGCCGATAATATTTCCAAGTCAATGGTCAAGGCAGATGTACAGGTGACCGGAAGCCTAAACGTATACGGAAGCCGAGATGTTGCCGCGAGTGTCGGCATAGGGCTTGGAATGCCGAGAACGCTTCGTTGGACCAGGTTATAGGCCGTAGGCAGCGATAGCCCCATATTTTTTGTATGCGAGAAAAGGCCCGTAAAATCGGGCCTTTTTTATGCCTTGGTATATATAATTTAGCATAATTATAGTTATTTTTAAAAAAAACTTGACAAATTAGATTGTTATGTTATAACTTAAGACAATATGGCATCGGAGGCGCCGGATGTGTCATTGTGATGCAGGGTGCTGCGTGGATCTTAAACTTTTAGCGGGATAAAAGTGCAGCTTACTATGAAGGCGAATAATTTGAAGAAGATAAGGGAAGGGATGCTTCTTAGCAAGTCGGAGCTCGCGAGGAAGGCAGGAGTATCGCCGCTTACCATCGACAGAATAGAAAAAGGATATACCTGCCGCGTGGACACGAAGAGAAAGATAATACAGGCGCTTGGACTCAAACTTTCGGAAAAGGGCCGTGTTTTTACGGACTGACGAGGACAGGGACTGAATATGCTGGGTCTTCCGTTTTTTAAAAAGAAGGATGTTGTCGCGCTCGACATAGGATCGAGCTCGATAAAGCTTGCCGAACTTAAGCAGGCCAAGAAGGGCTGGGAGCTTTTGAAGCTCGGTATAACTTATCTTCCGCCCGAGGCCATAGTCGACGGCTCCATAATAGACTCAATGACCGTTAAGGACGCAATCACAGAGCTTCTTAAGTCCCAGGGGATTGCCGCGACCGAGGCCGTCAGCGCGCTCACGGGACATTCGGTCATCATAAAGAGGGTAAGCATGCCTGCCATGACCGAGGCCGATTTATCCGAGCAGATACAGTGGGAAGCCGAGCAGTACATACCCTTCCCGATGAGCGACGTTAATATAGATTTCCAGATACTTGGCGAAGATACCGAGGGAAGCGGCCAGATGGACGTCATGCTCGTGGCAGTGAAGAAGGACGTTATTAACGATTACGTCAACGTCATAAGAGAGGCCGGACTTAACCCGGTCATCATGGACGTGGACTCTTTTGCCATAGAGAACATGATGGAGATAGGGTACTCGTTTGCCCCTAATGAGAACGTTGCGATAGTCAATATAGGCGCGAGTATCACCACCATAAGCGTCATATCCGGCGGCAAGACCATATTCACGAGGTCGAACCCCACAGGTGGCAATCAGTTTACCGAGGAAATACAAAGGAATATGAACGTGAACTTCAAAGAGGCCGAGGACATAAAGACCGGCAAGGCTGAGGGCAGCGTTCCGAGGGCGGAGCTTCCCGGAGTTATGGAGAGGGTTTCCGGCGGTATGGCCATGGATATCAGAAGGTCCCTTGACTTTTTCCTTGCCGGCAATCCCGGCATGGTAATCAACAAGATACTTCTTTGCGGCGGCGGTGCGATGACCATCGGACTTAAGGAAGTCATTCAGGAGAAGGCCGCACTGCCGGTCGAGACCATAAACCCGTTTAGCGGGATTAATGCCAATCCCAAGAAGTTCAATGCCGAAGAGCTTGAGCAGATGGCGCCGTATTTCGGCGTTGCCATAGGGCTTGCCACGAGGAGGCTTGGCGACAGATGATAAGGATTAACCTTCTTCCCGTAAGGGCGGCTAAAAAGAAGGAATCTCTCATGCTGCACGGTATGGCTGCCGGGGCGGCGCTTATCCTTGTGATTATTCTAAGTATGGGCGTTTACGTGTTTTTCAGGTCAAAGGTCTCGGTTCTTAACGGTGATATAGAGAAGGGCAATGCCGAGCTGGTTGCGTTAGAGGCCAAGACAGGAGAACTTCAGAATATAATTGCGGAAAAGAACAAAGTACAGGGTAAGCTTGATGTGGTAGACAGGCTTTCCAAGGCCAGATCAGGCCCGATAGATATGTATAAGCTTTTCAGCAAGACTGTGCCGGATTACGCTTGGGTCATCAACGTAACAGACAAGGGTAGTTCTGTGCGGATAGAGGGTATGGCGATATCGGAGATAGTTGTTTCCGAGTTCATGAGGAATCTTGAGAACACCGGCGTTTTCGCGAAGGTGGAGCTTTTCGAGGCCGCCAGCAAGGGCGGTGTGATACATAAAGGCTCGCAGCAGGCGTTTTTCAATTATGTGATTGATCTTTACAGGAAATAGGCGGAGAGGTCATGGGGTTAGAGGATAAAATCAAGCAGCTAATGAAGTTTGATAGTGTAATCAGAATGCCGCTTAAGACCAAGCTCGGCATGCTTGGCGGCGCGTGTGCTGTTGTTGCCGGCCTTATAGGGTATTTGCTTGTTTATCCCACCATTGTTAAGAAGAAGGAACTTGAGGTCAATCTCGTGGAATTGACCGCCAAAGTGGAGGAGCAAAGAAAGATAGCGGCCGATATCCCGAAGTTTAAAAAAGAAAAAGAAGAACTCGATATGAAGCTACAGCTTGCGCTCAAGCAGCTTCCCAACGGTAAGGAAATACCGCAGCTTCTCGAGAAGATTGGCGATGCGGCGGTAAAGTCCGGGCTTTCCATAAAGCTTTTCAGGCCGCAGCCGGAGAAGAGCACGCCGGAAGGTTTTTATTCCGAGGTTCCGGTCAGCATGCAGGTAGAGGGGTCTTTCGAGGCCATGTATGCGTTTTGCGCCAAGATAGCGAAGTTTGACAGGATAGTCAATGTCGTAGGACTTACGATAAAGGGCGACAACAGTCCCAAGGCCGACATACCGATGCTTAAATCGGATTTTACGGCGCTGACATATAGGTTTGTTCCGGAGAGCGAAAGGCCGCCGGAGACGCCGGCAGCCGGAGCAAAAGGCGCGCCTGCTGCTCCAGCAAAGAAATAGGATGCCATGGATAAGACTTTAAAAAACATAGCGATGGTTGCGGTGCTGGCAGCGCTTCCCTTTGTAGTTTCCGGATGTCCGAAAAACGAGACGGACGACGATACTACGAGTTTAAAGAAGGCGGAGGTTAAGCCGGTAGAGGAAAAGAAGATAGAGATTGTGGTAGAGGAAGACAATACGCCTCCCGAGGCTTACGTCCTGAAGATACGCAATCCGTTCAGGAGCCCCTATGCCGGGAAAAAAAGTCTGGATAAGGAAGAGCGCGACAAGGTGCCGCTTGAGAACTACGAACTTTCGACATTAAAGATAATCGCTATAGTGATAGGTACCGGCGGCAGGGAATCTATTGCCATGGTCAGGGCCGAGGATAACAAGACCTACACTGTTAGGAAAAAGGACAGGATAGGTGTTAGAGATGGCTATATCGTTAAGATACACGATAATGGCATAGTTGTCTCCGAGGAAGACCCTGTGACCGGCGAGCGTGTAGACGTAGAGCTGCTTGCGGCGGAGAGTGAGAAGGGAAAGGGCAGTGAACTTAAAAAGTAGGCGGGGCTGCAGTGTTACCCTGTTCACCTTTGTTTGACGGGAGGTATGTATGATTATAGATAGGATATTCCAAAAGATGTCGATGCCTGTTGTGGCGCTTGCGGCGCTGGCCGTTATTTGCGGATGCGCCCCCAAGCAGACGGTCAAGCCCGATGAAGGCGCGGCAGTACCGGCGGCCCAAGAGGCAGGAACAACGGAGGCCGACATAAATGAGTCTGCGCTGTCGACAGGCACAAAGATAGTTGCCGTGGATGTCGTTGGCGAGGATGGGGCAACCGTCCTTATAGAGGGCGATGGCGACCTCCCTTATACCGTTATATGGCTGCCCGATCCCCCGAGAGCTGTTGTGGATATTCCGGGCGTTAGCCTCGATGATATTTCTCCGTCTATGGAGATAAACAATCAATATATCAGCAGCATAAGCGCATCGTCGTATCCGTCCGGAACAGAGACCATAGCAAGGATAGAGATAGGGCTAAAGCCTAACATGAAGCACGAGGTCGAGGACGGCGAAAAAAGTGTTATGGTGACAGTCGTGCCTTCAGCCGAGGAAGATGTTGTGCCTGTATCTACAACGGGGTCTGTGTTGAAGTCGGAACCGGAACCGGAACCTGATCTTCCCAGGGTCGAGAAGATAACGAAGGTCGAATCGTATGCCGAGGGCGGGGTAACGTTTGTCAGCGTGACCGGCAACGGCACCTTTGCCGGCACGTACAAGGCGTTCACGTTAGACGGCCCGCCAAGGCTTGTTGTCGATGTTTTGTCGGTCGGTTCCGATGTCAAGAAGAAGGAACTTGCCGTAAAGGGCGGTTATGTAAAGAACGTTAGGATAGGCGCTCATGCGGACAAGGTAAGGTTCGTGTTTGATGCTGTCGGAAAGACTATGCCGGCATATAATATTTCCGAGCAGGGCGCGGCGTTGGTGTTTGGTTTCGGCGATGCCGCGGCCATAGCGGCTCTTTCCGAGAGAAAGTCACCTGTAAAAACGACCGGGCCGGAACCGAAGTTGGAGCCGTTGGCGAAGCCTGAGCCGGAGTTGGAGACGGTAGCAGAGCCTAAGTCTGCGCCGAAGAAGCCAAAAGGCGAGGTGCCAAGCGCAGTTATAGCGGCTGAGACTACCGTTTTAGAGGATTATGATGAGGGAAAGTTTAACGTTAGAAGGGTTGATGTAAAGAAGCTTAAGAAAAGGATAATGGTCAATATCGAAGGCACATCCAAACCGGAATATAAAGTCAGGGATTCCAAAGACGGGTTGTCCCTGTATATTGATTTCAAGAAGGCATATATACCCGAGGATCTCAGGGTGACGATGGACGCTAGTGAACTCGGCACGAAACTGATGTCTGTTAGCGCCTATCAGCACTCTACCGCGCCGTCTAATATCGTCAGGGTATATATCAAGTTCAAAGAGCCTGTGCAGTACAGCATCAAGGAGACAAGCAGGAATCTCGTCCTTGATTTCCCGCTTACCGTCGAGGATGTTGTTAAAGAAGAAGAGGAAATAGAGGCCAAGAAGAAATATAGCGGATCCAAGGTGCATTTGAACCTCTCCGGGGCCGAGATAAGGGATGTGCTGAGGCTTATTGCCGAGGTGAGCCAGATGAACATAATAGCGGCCGACGAGGTAAGCGGCACAATAACCATGCGTCTCGAGAACGTGCCGTGGGACCAGGCCTTCGACCTTATCCTCGCCAGTAAGGGGCTTGAGAAAATACAGGACGGCAACATCATCAGGGTTGTTACCGTTGAAAGGGCCAGAAAGGAAGTAGAGGCTACGCAGCAGGCAAAAGCCTCGCAAGAGAAAATAGAGGATCTTTTGACCGAGTATATACGCATAAGCTACGACAAGGCGTCCGATCTTTCCGGGCAGGTAAAGGAGCTTCTTAGCCCGCGCGGCACTACAACTGTGCATGAAGGTACCAATACGCTCGTTGTGAGGGATATAGCGTCTGCCATAGCCAATGTTAAGGATTATATAAAGAGAGTCGATATTCCTACACCTCAGGTTCTTATAGAGGCCAGGATAATTTACGCCGAGCGTTCGTTTACACAGGAAATAGGCGTTAAGTGGAATGTGACACAGCAGACGCCTAACCCGAACGCTATTCCGACACCGAGGATAACTACTACCGAGAGCGTTTCTGTCGACGCGACAAGCGGTGTTGGAACTACCGGACAGTTTGCATTTGCTCTTGGCAAACTTATAGGGGCAAACCCCCTTGACTTGGATATTACGCTCCTGGCTGCCGAGAGAAACGGCACAGTGAAGACGATATCAAAGCCGAGCGTTATTACGCTCGACAATAAAGAGGCCAAGATAGAGCAGGGCGAATCCATTCCGTTTGCCACAACATCGGCAGGCGGCACGGAGACCTCGTTTATCGACGCAAATTTGAGCCTTACCGTCACGCCGCATATAACGCCCGATGGCGGCATCTCGATGCAGATAAAAGCCAGCAGCAACTCCATAGGTTCCTACAGAGGCGGCGGCGGCGAACCAAGTATAAACAAGAAAGAGGCCTCCACCGAGGTGCTTGTCAGGGACGGAGAGACAACCGTTATAGGCGGAATTGTCGTGACCGATTCCAATAGCAACAGTAGCGGGGTGCCGTTTTTCATGCACATCCCGGTTATAGGGTGGTTATTTAAGAACAGGCTTGTTACCGAGTCGCAAAAGGAGTTGCTGATATTCATAACGCCGACCATAGTGACTAACTCGCAGATAAACTAAGTGCGCGCTTAAAACCTAAAATGCACCCTGCGGGGTGCATTTTTTTTGGAGCAAACGAAAAATGCTTAGATACCTTACATCAGGTGAATCGCACGGCAAGTGCCTCGTTGCCACTATAGAGGGCATGCCGTCCGGGCTTTCTCTTTCGGCCTCGGACGTAAATGCCGATCTCGCAAGGCGCCAGGGCGGTTACGGCAGGGGCGGCAGACAGAAGATAGAGAAGGACACCGTAGAGTACATCTCAGGCGTTCGGCACGGCTCTACACTTGGCTCTCCGCTTGCCATGCTAATCGAGAATAGGGACTGGGCCAATTGGTCGGAGAAAATGGCTTCGGGGCCCGTCAAGGGCGCGGTAGAGGCCGTTACCAAGCCAAGGCCCGGGCACGCTGACCTTGCAGGAGCGATGAAGTATTTTTTCACGGACGTAAGGAACGTGCTCGAACGCTCGAGCGCAAGGGAGACGGCCGCAAGGGTTGCAGTCGGGGCTGTTGCGAAGAAACTTTTAAAAGAGTTCGGCATCGAAGTCTATAGCTATGTCACGTCCATAGGCGGCGTTGAGTGCTCATGGAAAAAGCTTTCTTCGCGCCCGGATGCGCTGCACGAGGCTGCCGAAGGCTCCGAGGTAAGGTGCCCGGACGCTGCGGCTTCGAAGAAGATGATTGGCCGCATAGACGAGGTTAGAAAGGCAGGCGACAGCCTTGGCGGTACGTTCGAGGTTGTTATAACCGGAGCTCCCCCTGGGCTTGGAAGCCACGTGCACTGGGACAGAAAGCTCGATGCAATGCTTGCCATGGCGCTCATGAGCATACAGGCCATAAAGGGCGTGCAGGTGGGCATGGGGTTTAAGGCGGCGCTTACTCCGGGCTCCAGAGTGCATGATGAGATAATGTACCGTAAGGCGCAAAAGAAGCGCGGTTGGTGGCCTGCCGGGAAGGCGTTTTTCAGGCCAACGAACAACGCCGGCGGCATAGAGGGCGGCATGAGTAACGGCGAGGACATACGCGTGAGTGCCGCGATGAAGCCCATTCCGACGCTTTATAAGCCGCTTCGTTCGGTTGACATGATAACGAAGAAGCCTTACGAGGCAAGTATAGAGAGAAGCGACATCTGCGCCGTGCCTGCGGCAAGTGTGGTTGCCGAGGCGGTCTCTGCCTTCACAATAGCCGCAGCCTTTGTCGAAAAGTTCGGGGGCGACTCTGTTAAGGAGCTTTCGCGTAATTACGAGGGCTATCTTAAGCAGCTCTCCGGCTTTTAGACTGCTCTCTGCTGCTGCGCGCTTTGCGCCTTTGAACTTATGAACCTTATACTTACTGGCTTCATGGGTACCGGAAAATCGACCGTGGCAAGGCGTCTTGCCGCGGTCCTTTCCATGAGGCACGTTGATACCGACGATATGGTCGAGGCTTCCGCAGGCAGGAAGATAAAGGATATCTTTGCCTCTGAGGGCGAGGCGGCCTTCAGGGCGCTTGAAAGGGAAGCGCTAAAAGATGCGCTCTTGGGCGACGGAGCCGTTGTCTCTACAGGCGGCGGCGCGCTCGTTACCGCCGAGTCAAGGGCGATTGCAAAAACGCGCGGCACGGTAGTTTGTCTTACGGCAACTGTCGAGACCATACTAAAGCGCGTTGGCAGAAACGACGAAAGGCCGCTTTTGAAGGGCTCGCCAGATGATGTGAGGGCAAGGATAACGGAGCTTTTGGATGCAAGGGAAGAAGCTTACCTGGACGCCCATATCGTTGTAGATACCACAAGCAAGAGCGTTGATGAGGTTATAAGCGAAATAAGGCGCTATATCGGCAGGTAGCGCATTTTTTATTTGTGAGAGGAACATGGAAAAGATAAAGGTAAAATTGGACAAAAGAGAAGACCGTTCGTACTCGATACTCATAGGTAGCGGCCTTCTCGATACGCTTGGACAGGGCATGGAGGAACTCGGGTTCGCGGGCTCGTGCGCGCTTGTGACAAATAAGAAGGTCGGCGCGCTTTATGCCGGGCGGGCCATCAAGTCCTTGAAGGCCGCAGGCTTCAAGGTTGTAACCGTCGAGCTTCCGGACGGAGAGCAGTATAAATCGCTTTCTTCTGTCTCCAGGATATACGACTGTCTCATTAAGAACAGGATGGAGCGGACCTCTGCTGTCATTGCCCTTGGCGGCGGCATTATCGGCGACATGGCAGGGTTTGCCGCTGCTTCTTATCTTCGCGGTGTGCCATACGTTCAGGTGCCAACCACTCTTCTATCCCAGGTCGACAGCTCGGTTGGCGGAAAAACAGGCGTTAACCACAGGCTCGGTAAAAACCTCATCGGCGCGTTCTATCAGCCAAGTGCCGTGTTCATAGATACCGCGACACTTTCAACCCTTGATAAGCGCGAGTTCAAGGCAGGGCTTGCCGAGGTCGTTAAGTACGGCGTCATACGCGATAAAAGCTTTTTTTCGTTTCTCGATGATAACGCCGCAACACTCGGGGCTTCGAATGCCGCTTCCTCGCCCGCTCTTATCGACGCCATAGCAAGGTCATGCGCTGTAAAGGCCGAGATAGTCGGCTTGGATGAAAGAGAGAGCGGAATAAGGAGCATACTAAACTTCGGCCACACATTTGGCCATGCCATAGAGGCTGCCACTGGATATAAGAAGTATAAGCACGGCGAGGCAGTTGCAATAGGCATGGTCATGGCAGCTGAGTTCTCAAGGGTTTTAGGGCTTACGACAACAGGTACTGTTGAGCGTATAGTAGGGTTATCCAAGGCCCTTGGGTTGCCTACCTCCCGTAAGGGCGTGTCAGCCACGGGGCTACTTAAGTACATGCGCCTGGATAAGAAGGTCAAGGCCGGGGCCATACGTTTTGTGCTGGTAAAGGCCCTTGGAAAGGTGGTTTTACAGGAGGCCGGGGAAGCTGAAATAAGGGGGTTTTTAGCCAATTTTAGGGGTTTTTAGCCTTAAAATGCAGTTTTTCCTTGACTTGGGCCCTTTTCTCGAATACCTTGATGTATGAGGGGGCTTTTGTGGTAAAACAGGCCGTAGAGGCAAAGGACGATATATTCTTTACCCGCACTATGGCCGATGTGCTTGAGAAGCAGGGCAGGCATGAGGACGCCCTTGCGATTTATAAGATACTTTTGGACTCTAACCCTGCGGACGAGTCTCTTAAGGCCAAGATAGACGGTTTGAACACACTGGCGCGCGGCAGGGCAAAAGGCCAGGGCTCTTAAACGGTTAGGCGGTGGGGACATGGATTTTCAGGCCGTATTAAAGGAAATGGTTGATAGGGTAAACGGAGGCGTTGCTGCCACCATAATGGCAAACGACGGCATACCGCTGCAAAATTATGTAAAGGCCGGGGGCACATGCGACCTTGAGTCCCTCGGTGTCGAGTACGGCAAGGTGATGGTGGAGCTTAAGAAGGCAGCCGAAGTGCTAAGCCTTGGCGGCATAGAGGAGCTTGTCATAACATCCGGCGGATTGAAGGTCGTTATCCGCATAGTATCGCCCGAGTACTTCGCGGTATTCGCGCTTACGCCAGAGGGTAACGTCGGCAAGGCAAAGTACTATCTAAAGAGGGCCGCGCAAAACGTCGCAAAGGAGCTGGCTGCGTAAGCCGCCGGTAAGCTCCGTGGCCCTGAAGAGGATAAAGGCGCTAAGGGAGAAAGGCTTAACGGGCGGCAAGGATACGCTCGATGCGCTGCTCGTAAGTTCGCTTACGAATGTAAGGTATCTTAGCGGTTTTACAGGCTCAAATGCCGTTGCGCTTATCTCCAAAAATACGGCGCTGCTTATAACGGACTCTCGCTACACGCTGCAGGCAAGGCAGGAGGCAAAGGGTTTTGCGATACGCATAGCCTCCAATTATATAGAAGATCTCGCGCTGCTTCTAAAGAAGTCGAAGATAAGGCGCCTTGGCTTCGAGCCGCTTACGGTGAGCTACGAAGTATACCGGCGCATGAAGAAGGCGTTCAAGGGCACGAGCCTCGTGCCGGTGAAAAGGCCGGTTGAGGGGTTAAGGGCGGTTAAAGACAAAGAAGAACTCGCTGCCATACGTGCTGCGATAAAGGTTGCTGAGAAGGGCTACGCCCATGTCGAAGGGACGGGTGCGGTAGGCAGGGCAGAGCGCGATGTCTCGCTCGGCATAGAGAGGGTTGTCAAAGACCTGGGCGCCGATGCAATGAGCTTTGAAACCATCGTTGCCTCCGGTAAAAGAAGCGCGATGCCGCACGGCACGGCAACGGGTAAGAAGATAGCAAGGCACGAGTTCGTGATAGTGGACATGGGAGTGAGCCTTGGCGGTTATAAGTCCGATGAGACAAGGACGTATGTGACCGGCAAGCCCACCGGACGCCAGCGCGAGATATACTCAATAGTTAAGGACGCGCATGATAAGGCGATAGACGTTGTCAGGGAAGGTTCTCTTGCAAGCGAGGTTGACAGGGCTGCAAGGGCGTATATAGAGAAAAAGGGTTTTGGAAGTTATTTTGGCCACGGCACCGGGCACGGAGTAGGGCTCGATATCCACGAAGACCCGTCAGTTGGGCCAAAAAGCAAGACGGTACTTAAGCAGGGCATGGTCATAACGGTTGAGCCCGGTATCTACATCCCGGGGTTTGGCGGCGTAAGGATAGAAGACATGGTGCTTGTCGGAAAACACGGCCCAGAGGTCCTTACCGAAGGGAAAAAAGAATTAAAGACATTGCGATAGATAACGCGGAGGAACGATGGATATAAACGACATAAAGGCCCTGTATAAATTCCTAAAAAACACCGATATAGTCGAGCTCGAGCTGGAGGATTCCAGAGGCAAGGTGAAGCTTAAGCGCGGGGTTCCAGGAACCGTGGCAGCCGTGCCTGCGGTTGTTGCCGCTCCTATAGCGGCAGCCCCGAAGGCCGAGACTTTGGTCTCTACGCCAAAGGCCGAGGAAAAATCGAACGCGCTGTTTGTCACCTCTCCGATGGTCGGCACCTTCTACAGGGCGCCTTCTCCGGATGCCAACCCCTTTGCGGATGTCGGCAGCGTGATAAAGAAGGGGCAGGTTGTTTGCATAGTAGAGGCCATGAAGATAATGAACGACGTCGAGAGCGAGGTATCGGGCAAGATAACGGCCATACTTGTCGAGAACGGCCAGCCCGTTGAGTACGGCGAGCCTCTTTTTAAGGTCGAGCCGGCCTAAGAACGGGTTTTTCAGTCCTGACGCATTAATCAAGAGAAGTTATTTTGAATATTCAAGGCGCGTACGCGCCGGAGGCGGTATTTTAAACGATGTTTAGCAAGATCCTCATAGCCAACAGGGGCGAGATAGCGATAAGGATAATCCGGGCCTGCAAGGAACTCGGCATAAAGACCGTTGCCGTGTACTCCGAGGCCGATAAGGACTCGATGCATGTAAAGCTTGCAGACGGCGCTATCTGCATAGGCCCTGCCAAGAGTAAGGACAGCTATCTTAACGTATCGAGCCTTATAAGCGCTGTTGAGGTGGTTGATGCCGAGGCAGTGCATCCGGGCTACGGTTTTCTCGCCGAGAATAGCGCCTTTGCCGAGGTCTGCGAGAAGTGCAGGGTCAAGTTCATAGGCCCTACGTCATCGGTTATAAGGCTTATGGGAAATAAGGTAGAGGCAAAGAAGGAGGCCGAGAGGTCCAAGGTCCCGGTGCTCGGATGGAGCGGCGTTGGCGTTGCCGAGGAGGCCGAGGCCGTGAAGATAGCCGATAAAATAGGCTACCCGGTCATAATAAAGGCCTCAAGCGGAGGCGGAGGGCGCGGCATGAAGCTCGTTCATTCGCAGGCAGCCCTTGGGAGCGCATTCCATATGGCCAAGCGCGAGGCCCTGGCGGCATTTGGCGACGGCGAGGTGTTTATAGAAAAGTACTGCGAAAAGCCGCGTCACATAGAGGTACAACTCCTTGCCGACGAGCACGGAAATATCGTGCACCTTGGCGAGAGGGAATGCTCCATACAGAGGCGCCACCAGAAGATTATAGAAGAGGCCCCGAGCCCGTTCGTCGACGAAAGGCTAAGGGACAAGATAGGCGAGTCGGCTGTGAAGCTTGCCAAGTCTATCGGGTACACGAACGCAGGAACGGTAGAGTTCCTTATGGATAAGGACAAGAACTTCTACTTCATGGAGATGAACACGAGGGTGCAGGTCGAGCACCCGGTAACGGAGTTCGTCACCGGCGTCGACATAGTAAAGCACCAGATAATGGTGGCAGCAGGACACAGGCTCGAGTTCAAGCAAAAGCACGTAAGGCTCAAGGGCCACAGCATCGAGTGCCGCATAAACGCCGAGGACCCTGTCACATTCATGCCAAGCCCTGGAAAAATTACCGAGCTCTACATCCCCGGAGGCCCGGGCGTGAGGGTGGATACGGCCATATACGCAGGGTACGTCGTGCCGCAGCACTATGACTCGATGCTTGCAAAGCTCATCGTGCATGCCCCGACCAGGATAGACGCCATAAAGAGAATGACCAGGGCGCTCGAGGAATTCCATGTGGGCGGCATAAAGACCAACATACCTCTTCTTTTGACCGTTATGAGGGACCACGACTTCATAGACGGCAATACGCACATCGATTTTCTTTCCAAGTACGCCTAAAACCGGAGTGTTCCATATTGGGGCTTGTAAAAAGCCGGGCAATCCTGTATTATTTTAATATGCTGGCGCATTCTTCCGTATGGAGATTGATACTTGACGCTCCGGCCGGCGGGGCGTATAATATGGCGGTCGACGAAGCGCTGCTCGAGGCGGCGGCCGTAGACCGGAATTTTACGCCGACACTGCGTGTTTACGGTTTTGAGCGGCCTGTTTTGACGATAGGCTACGCCCAGGATGCGGCGATATTCGAAGGCAAGGGCATAGAGGTGGCAAGACGCCCGACCGGAGGGCGTGCCGTGCTTCACGGCGCATGGGAGGCAGAGGTCACCTACGCGGTTGTTTGTAATGACGCGCACCGGCTGCACTCTCTTGGCATACAGGGCGCGTACAGGGTGATTTGTGAAGCGCTTGTCTCTGCGCTAAAGTCTCTGGGAGTCGAGGCCGAAGGGGTTCGAGAGAAGAAAAAGGCAAAAGAAGGGCTTGGCGAGTCGTGTTTCCATGCCGCTTCTTTTTTCGAGATATCGGTTGCCGGCAGAAAGCTTGTTGGCAGCGCGCAGAGAAGAATTAAGGGCGCGTTTTTGCAGCACGGCTCTATAATCATGTCCGTAGACACCCTGCTTTTCGATGCTGTTTTCGGCCCCGGTTCTTCTGCTGAGGTGGGTTCTGTCTTGGAATTTTCGCGCGCATCTCGCGCAGATGTCGCGGCCGCGCTGGTAAAAGGTTTTGAAAAAGAGCTCGGCGCAGGTTTCTGTGCCGGTTCTTTGCTGGATAAAGAGAAGATGATTGTCGAACGTGTGTTGTCTGGCGCCGCGGCTGTTTGCTGCCGGAATACCGATGTCGTTGGATTTGGAGCCTGATGAAGAAGGATAAACTTTTAGATAAGGCGCAAAAGCTGCTTCAAAAGGGCTACTTTGACAAGGCAGTGGTCGAGTTTGCGGCAGCGCTTGCCGAGGACCCCTCCGATGTTTCCGTGCGCCTTAAGCTTGGCGACATATACGCGAAACTAAACAAAAAGGCCGAGGCCATAAAGGAATATACCGAGGTCGCCAAGGTACACACTGCCAAGGGCTTTTACCTGAAGGCAATCGCGGTTTTTAAGCAGATACTAAAGCTCGAGGACACGAGCCTCGAGATTCATAACAAGCTTGCCGAACTCTACACCAAACAGCGTCTTATCGCCGACGCGATAACCGAATACAGCTATATAGTCGGGGCCTATGAAAAGAAGGGCAGGACTGCCGAGGCATTCGAGCTTCTAAAAAAGATGGCCGGCATCGCCCCGGACAATATGGGCGTGAGGTTAAAGCTTGCGGATACGCACCTTAAGCAGGGTTTCGACAAAGAAGCCATGGCCGAGTACAAGATAGTCGTCGGCAAGCTCCTTGAAGAGGGAAAAGACGACAGGGCCGAGCGTATCTATGTGGATATTTACAAGTCCAAGCGCAAGGAGCCCATGGTGCTTGACGGGCTTATCTCCATATTCAGGAAAAAGGGCGACCAGGAGAAGGTCTTGAGGTTTTCTCAGGAGCTTTTCGAGGTTGCCAGGGAAAAGGGCGATACCGAGACTGCTACGCGAGCAGCTCAGGACATACTTAAGATTAATCCGGGTCACAGGGATGCGAAGGCTTATACATCCAAGCCGGATATGCTTGGCGGCGCCCCCGGAGGGCCAAGGCCCGGTGTTCCGGGCGAATTGCCGCCGCTTCTGGACTTGCCCGATTTCGGGCTCGGCGACATGGGTGCGCCAAAGCCTGCAGCCGCGCCGCCGCCGGTAGTTTCAAGGCCCGCAGCTCCGCCGCCACCGAAGATGGCCGCGCCTGCCCCGGCTGTAGAGGAAAAGCCGCTGCTCGACATAAATATGGACGCGCTCGCCGCTCCTGCGCCTGCTCCGGAGCCGGAAGAAGAGATGGTCGAGATGGAGGTCGAAGAGCCGACAGCCATTGAAATGGAGACAGAGGAAGAACTCGAGGTCGTGTCCGAGGACGAGATGGAGGTTGCCGAGGTCGAGGAGGCTGAGGCCATCGAAGTGGAGGAAGAGGGCTCGGCAATTGAAGTCGAGATGGAAGAGGAAGCTCCTGTTGCGTCAGCCGAAGAAAGTCTTGATGACGGGCTCGTTGATCTTCAAAAGGAGCTTGGCATAGACGATATGTTAAGCGATATGGATGTGCCGTGGGATTCCGGCTCAGGCGGAGCCTCCGAGGAGTATAAGGCCGGCATGGGCGAGCAGCTTGGCAAGGAAGACACAGAGACGCACTATAACCTCGGAATCGCGTACATGGAGATGGAGCTTTATAACGACGCCATCCGCGAATTTAAGATCGCGGCAAAGGACAAGACCAAGGCGCTAGATTCCTTTTCCAGGCTCGGCATGTGCCTTGTTGCTTCGGGCTCAATAGACGAGGCGGTAGGGTATTATAACAAGGCCCTTGAGGTCGAAGGCCTTCACGAAGAGGATAAAAAGGGCATCATGTTCGAGCTCGGGCTTGCGTATGCCGCGGGCGACAGGAAGAACGAGGCCGTCGAGATGTTACGAAGCGTCGAGGCCATGGACCCGAATTACAGGAATGTCTCCGAGAAGATAAGGGAACTTATCGAGGGTAAAAGTAATATTCCAAACGAGGAAGACGATCTCGTGGAGGTTGAGATAGTTTGACGAAGAAGCGTGCTACAGTTGGAAAACGCAGCCGGCGCGAGCCGGTTTTTTTATTTGTGCCGGAACGCCTTGGCGCCGCTATCAGGAAAAACGCTATTTTGAGGGAGGCCGCTAAGACCGCTTCAACGGCCCGCTTTGGCCGCGTGTATCTTGTCGGAGGCTCGGTTAGAGATATAGTGATGGAGAGGGGCGGCTCGGACGCCGATCTTGCCGTTGAGCGTAACGTCAAGGGTTTTATGGAGGAGATGAGGAGGCGTGTTGGAGGGGCTTTGTTTCTCATGGACTCAGACACCGATACCTACAGAATCGTGAATAAGAGAGGCTTTACCGTAGACGCCTCGCGCTTTAAGGGCAGGAACATACGCGAGGATTTGAAAAAAAGGGATTTTACGGTCAATGCGGTTTGCTTCGACGTATCAGGTAAAGAGATAGAGATACTAGACCCGTTTAAAGGGCTAAGGGATATCTCGGCAGGCACGTTAGCCCCGGTTTCCTTGCGCATATTCGACGATGATCCGTTGCGGCTGCTTCGCGCATACAGGTTTACCGTTACGCACGGGTTTGGGCAGGGCGCTTCGTTAAAGGCCCTGATAAAAAAGAAGGCTGTGCTTGTAGGCAATGCCTCTGGCGAGAGAAAAAGGGACGAGCTTGTAAAGATGTTTTCCGAGCCAGGTGCATCCGCTGCCATTAGAGAGATGTTTTCAACGGGCGTTATGGAAGCGCTCGCGCCGGAACTTGCGGCGTGGGGAAAACTTCGCGGCTACGACATCATAGGTCATTCGCTAAGTGTCATGGATAAGGCAGATGAGTTTATCTCGTCCGATAAATTTGCCAGGGCAGGCACGAAGCTTGGCAAGTTCTTTACCTCCGAGTTTACGCCGGGTATAAGCGGCGCATCTGTATTCAGGCTCGCCGCTTTTTTGCACGACGCAGGGAAACCCCTTACGATGAAGCGCGAGAGCGGCAGGCTTCGTTTTATTGGGCACGATCGCGTTGGAGAGAAGCTCGTCAAGGGGCTTTTAAAGAGGCTCTGCTTTCCTTCGAAGGTCGTGCGAGCTGTTGCGGCGCTTACCAGGGAGCATCACAGGACGTTCGTGTACGCGGACATAAAAAAGCCGTCTAACCGCGTAAAGGCGCATTTCATAAAGGCGGCTGAGGTAAAAGGAATACAGGACGCGCCGCTTATGCTCCTTGGCCTCGCGCTATGCGATGCGAGGGCGACAAGGGGCTCGGAGAGCTCAGGGCTAAAGCGCGCTGTTGCCGGGTTCTTTAAGTTCAATGCCTCTGTAAGGACAAAAAGTGTAAAGCCGCTCTTTAGCGGCAAAGATGTCATGCGGCTTTTCGCTATAGAGGAGGGGCCGCTTGTCGGCGCGGTGCTTCGCGAGGTCGAGCGCGCCGTGATGGCCGGCGATGTGACTGGCAAAAGGGATGCGGCAGCGTATGTGAGAAAATGGCTTGGAGAGCGCGGTAGTTCTCGGGGTTGATTTTTCTCTCGAAATGTCGGACAATAGCCTTAAATATGTGAAAGGAGACTTTTTGATGCTTAGAGTTATATCTGCGGCGCTGTTTTTTGCGGTAATGGTTTACGTTATGCAGGGTAGCGGCTTTGCCGGAGAAACAAATAAAAAGACGGAGAATAAGACAGTGGATTATACCAAGGTAAAAGCAGTAATCGAGACCAAGTTCGGTAATATAGAAATGGCGTTTTTCCCTGAAAAGGCCCCGGGGCATGTGAAGAACTTCGTTGACCTCGCGGAGAAGGGGTTTTATGACGGCACGCTCTTTCACAGGGTTATCCCGGGTTTCATGATACAGGGCGGAGACCCGAACACCAAGGGGACCAACTCCATGACCTATGGCAGCGGCGGCCCGGGTTACACCATAAAGGCCGAGTTCAACGATATCTCGCACACGCGCGGCATATTGTCCATGGCAAGGGCCAATGATCCCAATAGCGCAGGGTCGCAGTTTTTCATAGTGGTTAGCGATTCGAAGTTCCTGGATAAGAACTATACCGTATTCGGCAAGGTTATAAAGGGCATGGAAGTTGCCGACAAGATAGTGTCCGCATCAAGGGACGGGCGCGACCTTCCGCACGAGAGAATAGAAATGAAAGTAAAGATAGTGCCAAACGACGGAAAGTTCGAGTAGAGGATAGGGGTTTTGAGAGGCCGCCGCTTTTAGCGGCGGCCTTTTTTCGTTTTGGGCGCTGTTGGCTTTAGAAGCTCCTTGGGCACGTCGAAGAGCGCGTGTACTTCCTTTTTTTGCGTGTCGTAGAGGGATGGCGGAGTCGTCTTCTTGCAGCCGTATTTTTCGAGGCATTTGCACTGTTTTCTAAGCGGCCTGTCTATTGTCAGAAATCCCCTGTGCCATGTTATTGGGTATGTGCGGCATATCGTCGGTATTATGCGCTTGGATACGCCCTTTATCTTCCAGAGATAGAACAGCGCGCAGCCCTTTTCTCCGCGCAGATGAAAGGCGCAGATGTTGTCTTCTTTTCTAACGCGCGTTTCGGCGTACGCTCCGCCTATGTAGTCGTCGTCCACTTTGACATGCGTCGAAAAGCAGTCCTCGATTCTCGCGCCGATGAGCTTTTCGACTTTTTTTCTGTTCTTAAGGATGACCTTCAGGGTGGAGTAGTCCACGTCGCAGCCGTAGCGGCAGCACATGTCGTCGCACGGGCTGCCGTAGCATCCGTCTCCGAACAGCCCTTTTTGCAGGAATATATCCTCATCAACCCGGTGAATCTTTATCTTACGAATGTTTATTGCCTTTGGCGGTCGTTTGGTGTCGAACTTCATCGGTAATTCGTTTTTCCTCTGTATTTTTTCCGTTTCCGGATTTGTGAGTATATCAGTATGGCGCGGTGATTGCAAGAAAAGAGGTGCCGCGCACCATTGACAACAACGAGCCCGATGGGATAAAATTGTATATTCAAGAAAGGGGAGTTTTGTTTATGTGTCACGCCGCGTGCATGGAGTTCGGAAAACGGGAGCTTACGCCGGATATAATAAAGGGTAAGAGGGTTGTTGAGGTCGGCTCTTACGACGTGAACGGCTCGTTAAGGCGCATAGCCGCGCCGCTTCTCCCTGCCGAGTATATAGGCGTTGACATAGAAAAGGGTCCTGGTGTGGACGTTGTCTGCCGCGTCGAGGATATCGTAGCGAGGTTTGGCGCGGAAAGTTTCGACGTAGTAATATCGACCGAGATGATAGAGCACGTAAGGGACTGGCGCGGCGCGCTCTCTAATTTAAAGCAGCTCTGTAAGAAGGGCGGCTTTCTACTCGTTACCACGCGCTCATATGGATTTCCGTACCACGCCTTTCCGCACGACTTCTGGCGCTTTGAGCCAGAAGACATGCGCGCCATATTCTCGGACTTCGAGGTGCTTGGTATAGAGAGCGACACCGAACAGCCCGGCGTCTTCGTAATGCTTAGAAAGCCTGCGGATTATAAGGCGGCCGATATGTCTAAGGTGAACCTTTACTGCATGGTATCGGGTAAAAGGGCTGCCGATGTTTCCGAGAGCGATTTTGGAAGCCTGCACTACAGGCTTCTTTCGTTTAGAAGCAGGTTTAAGTGGGTGGACAGGAAATTAAATAAGCTTTCGAGACTTTTTGGAGCAGGAAAAGGAGCGTAGAGAAAAGACATGGGTAGAGTGGATGGGGCCGTTACGAGGTGTTTTGCGGCGTTTTGCCGGGGAATTTTTCTTGCTGTGTTTTGCATATTCTTTTTGCCGTCGTTATCTTCTGCGCGCGACTTTGTTGTCGTATCGGTAGGGGATACATACCTTGGCACCCGCCTTGTGCCGTACCTTGACGAATACGGGCCGGCGTATCCTTTTGAGAACGTGGCCGGCATACTAAACGGCGCCGATGCCGTTATCATGAACCTCGAGAGCCCGCTTACCAACCATTCCAAGACGTATATAGAAAAAGAGTTTCACATAAAGGCCCCGCCGTATGCAATTGAGTCGGTAAAGAGCGCCTCGGTAGACGTTGCTACCCTTGCCAACAATCATATGATGGATTTTGGAGAGCCTGGGCTTAGAGACACGCTTGCCGCCCTTGATGCCGCAGGCATCGCGCGTGCGGGGGCCGGGCTTGATTCAAAAGAAGCCAGGCGGCCGGCGATATTCGAGAAGGACGGCGTAAGGGTCGCAGTTCTTTCGTATTCGCGCACATATCCGCTCGAGTTCTACGCAACCGCCAAACGCGCAGGCACTGCCTCTGGGGTAGAGGCCAATATCGAGAGCGACATAAAGAAGGCGAGGAGAGACGGCGCCGACATAGTGGTTGTGACATTTCACTGGGGCGCAGAGCGCGTGAGGATGCCAAAGCCCTACCAGATAGAGCTTGCGCATCTTTCGATAGATAGCGGCGCAGACCTTGTCATAGGGCATCACCCGCACGTTACGCAGCCAATCGAGAAGTACAAGGGCGGTGTCATATTCTATAGCCTCGGTAATTTTGTGTTCGGCATGACGCCAAATAGGGCCCTTGGCGGCGCTATTGCCAAGGTGGTATTTACAAACGACGGCGGAGGCCCCATGCGCATAAAGGATATCGAGGCCATACCGTTGAATGTCGATAACCGCGAGGTGTTTTTTAAACCGGTTATTTTAAAGGGCGCGGCCGCTGCTGCCGCCATTGCCGAGATGGAGGCTCAGATAGTGCCGTATAGAGGCGCGCCGGAAAAGGCCATACAGCCTGTTAACGCCGCGTTGCCGGGCGCAGATGCTGCTGTGCCGGTCGTGGTGAAGGATTAATTTTTCCCTTGCGCTAAGCAGGCTTATGTGTTAGATTATAGTATTGAAAGTGGGCGTCTGCCCACTTTTTTGTTTTTACGGTTTTTTGTCCGCATATTATATTCACTTGTTTTTAAAGGTTTTTTAGACGCAAAATGTTTAAGCCACGGGTTGTTGAGGAAAAGGTAATGAATCTGGCCGAGCCGGTAGCCCTGGAACTCGGGCTCGAGGTCGTTGACGTGGAGTTCGTTTGCGAGCACGGCTGGATACTCAGGGTCTATATCGATTCCCCAAAGGGCATCACCGTCGACGACTGCGGGCGCTTAAGCAGAGAGCTTAGCGCGCTTTTGGATGTCGAGGATTGCATATCCGGGCGTTATTCTCTCGAGGTCTCTTCGCCGGGGCTCGACAGGCCGCTTAAAAGGCCCAAGGATTTTGTTGCTGCCGTTGGCAAGAAGGTAAAGGTTAAAACAAAGATAGCGCTCGAGGGCAGGAAGAACTTCAAGGCCGCCATAGAGTCGGCCTCAGACGACGGCGTAACGCTTAAGGATTCGGAAGGAAGGCTCTGGAAGCTGGAATATTCTAATATAGAGAAGGCGAGGCTTGAAATCGAACTGTAAGTTTTTTGGAGGGACTCTGAAATGGTACTAAATCTTGCGCACATAATTGAACAGGTAGGAAGGGATAAGGGGCTAGATAAGAACGTTCTTATCGAGGCGCTAAAAAGCGCCATGCTCAAGGCCGCGGAGAAGCGCTTTGGCATGAACAAGGCCATAGAGGCGCACTACGACGAAGACGCCGGAGAAATCGAGCTCTTCATCTTCAAGACCGTTGTAGAGAAGGTCAACGACCCCGACCACGAGATATCCATAGACGACGCCAAGGATGACGACCCGGACGCCGAGCTTGGCGACAGTCTTGGCGTAAAGATAGACGCAAAGGAGTTTGGAAGAATCGATGCCCAGACCGCGAAGCAGATAATCATACAGAAGGTCCGCGAGGCCGAGCGCGACATGGTCTTTAAGGAGTATAACGACAAAAAGGGCGAGATAATTACCGGCATAGTGCAGCGCTTTGAGCGCGGCGATATGGTGGTGGATCTTGGAAGAACCGAGGCCGTGCTCCCGAAGAAGGAACAGGTAAGAAGAGAGAACTACCGCACAGGAGAGCGCATAAGGGGCCTTGTCATAGACGTAAGGAGCGAAGTAAGAGGCACTCAGGTCGTGATATCGAGGACGCACCCGGGCTTCCTGATGAAGCTTTTTCATATGGAGGTGCCGGAAGTATACGAGGGCATCGTTGAGATAAAGGGCGCTGCCAGGGAAGCGGGCGAGAGAGCAAAGATAGCGGTTCATTCGAAGAACGCGGACGTCGACCCCGTGGGCGCGTGCGTTGGAGTAAAGGGCTCGCGCGTGCAGGCCGTTGTGCAGGAACTTAAGGGCGAGAAAATAGACATCATACACTGGTCGGAGGAGCCGGCAATACTTGCGAAGAACGCTTTATCTCCGGCGCAGATATCGAAGGTGCTCGTAGACGACGTGGAGCACGAGCTTGAGGTCATTGTCCCGGACGACCAGTTGTCTCTGGCAATAGGCAAGAAGGGGCAAAACGTCAGGCTTGCAGCAAAGCTTACAGGATGGAAGATAGACATCAGAACCGAGACCCAGTCCAAGGAAGGCCCGAGAGAGGGGCTTACCCCTGACGAGAGATTAAAGATTGAGGTCGAGGCCGCTGCAAAGGCAAGACAGAAGGAAGAAGAGGTCGAGGCAAAGGCAGCAGAGGAGCTTGCCTCCCTCGAAGGTGTCGGGCCAAAGACCGTTGATGCGTTAAGGGCCGCCGGATTTAATTCGATAGACGATATAGTGCATGCCGGCGTTGAGGGGCTTTCAGCTATAGAGGGGATAGGCAAGAAAAAGGCTGAGACGATATTCGCGGCTGCAAAGGCTGCCGCAGGGGAGTAATGCCGTCAAGAAAGTGTCTCGGGTGCGGCGTGTCATTTGAAAAGGCGCTGCTCGTAAGGTTTGTCGTCAAGGACGGGGCGCTTTGCATGGTTACTGGGAAAGACCCTGGTAACGGGCGCGGCGCTTATGTGTGCGGCAATAAAAAGTGCGCCGCTTCTGCAATTGACAAAAAAGGCGCGTTTGCAAGGGCGCTCAAGGCAAATTCTCTCAAGATGCCTTCGACGCAAGAGTTCTTGAAGCTGTTTAAGTAAATCAGGCGCAGTGTCACGCATTCTTTGGCGGACGGCGCATACGATATGGCAAAAGAAAAAGAGAAAAAAGAAAAAGACAAGAAGGAAAAGGCCGACAGCATAGCCGGCGTTCGAGTGACGAAGAAGATTATCCGCCGCCGCACTTCGGCTGCTGATGAGCAGGCTCCGGAACCGCCGCATGTCGAAGAGCCGCCGAAGGTCGAGGAGGCCGCGCCTGTTGTTATGGCTGCGCCAGAGGCTGCTGCTGCCGTAAAAGAGGCTGTTGGCGAGGCCAAACCGTCGAAGGGCGGCAAGAAGGCTGCTTCCAAAAAGATAGGGAAAGAATCTCTTGAGCTGCCGCTTACGCCGCCTGGCGAGAGCGCTAAGCCCGAGGTCCCAAGCGGCCCGATAGTGATAGAGAAAAAGGCCAAGGAAGAGGGCGATGACGGCGGCAAGGACGGCAAGAAGCGCGAGGTAAAGGTCTTTGGCAAAGAAGACAAGCGTGAGATGCTTTTCTACGCCAAGCAGCCTTTCAAGAAGGCCAAGCAGTCCTTCCACGATACGAAGAAAAAGGGCTCCCACGCAACGCATGCGCACGCAGGCGCGCGGCCGATGAAGAAGACCGAGATAACGGTCACCAAGGCCGAGAAGCGCGTTGTGAAGATGGTGGATGCCATAAGTGTCAGCGAGCTTTCGCAAAAGACCGGCATAAAGTCGAGCGAGATCATAAAGAAGTTGATGGGGCTTGGCATCATGGCCACCGTCAACCAGTTGATAGACTTCGACGCCGCCGCGCTCGTTGCCACCGACTTCGGTTTCGAGGTCGAGAAGGCCGAGCCTGAGGAGGAAACGCTCCTAATATCTGGAGCCGAGGAAACGGCCGATGGCGAGCGTCTGCACCGTGCGCCTGTTGTTACCGTAATGGGCCACGTTGACCACGGTAAAACTTCTCTTCTCGATGCCATAAGGACGACCAATGTCGTAAGCGGCGAGGCCGGAGGCATAACGCAGCACATCGGCGCATATCATGTGCATCTGGATAAAGGCGACGTCACGTTCCTCGATACCCCGGGCCATGCGGCATTTACCGCGATGAGGGCAAGGGGCGCGAAGGTCACGGATATCGTCGTTCTTGTTGTCGCGGCCAACGACGGCGTTATGCCGCAGACAATCGAGGCGATTAACCACGCAAAGGCGGCTGGGGTGCCTATAATCGTCGCCATCAATAAGATAGATTTGCCCGATGCCAATTCGGCGAAGATTCGCCAGTCCCTTACCGAGTATAACCTCGTGTCCGAGGAATGGGGCGGCGAGACGATATTCATCGAGATATCTGCGAAGAAGAAAATCAAAATAAAGGAGCTTCTCGAGCTGATACTTCTCCAGGCCGAGATGCTGCAGCTTAAGGCCAACAAGGCGGCCCCCGCAAGAGGCGTAATCGTCGAGGCAAAGCTCGATAAGGGCAGAGGCCCGGTGGCGACCGTTCTTATCCAGGACGGCACGTTGAAGGTAGGGGATGCCTGCATTGCAGGAGCTTACGCCGGAAGGGTAAGGGCCATGGTAAGCGACTGGGGCAAACGCATTAACGAGGCAGGCCCTTCGATGCCGGTAGAAATACTCGGGCTTCCGGGCGTGCCGCTTGCCGGAGACATATTCTCGGTTGTTAAGGACGAGGCAACGGCAAAGCAGATAGCGGCAATCAGGCTAAGGAAGGTGCAGGAAGCCGACAGGATGAAGACCGCGAAGGTGAGCCTCACCGACCTCTACGACAAGATAAGCAGGGGCGAGGTCAGGGAGCTTAACGTCGTTTTGAAGGCCGATGTGCAGGGCTCGATAGAGGCGCTAAGAGAGGCGCTCGGGAAGATAGAGAGCGACAAGGTCACGCTAAAGGTCATACACACGGCGGTTGGAGGCATAAACGATGGCGATATAATGCTTGCCGCAGCATCCGGTGCCATAATCATAGGCTTTAACGTCAGGCCGCAGAGCAAGGCAGCGCAGCTTGCCGAAAAAGAAGGCGTTGATGTAAGGCTCTATAACATCATCTACAATATCGTAGACGACATAAAGAAGGCCATGGAGGGACTCCTTGCGCCGATAGTGACGGAGGAAGCGCTTGGCAAGGTGGAGATAAGAGAAGTCTTCAAGCTCTCCAGGTCCGGCGTGATTGCGGGCTGCTACGTGCTCGAAGGCAAGGTCACCAGGACGTCTAAGGCAAGGCTTGTGCGCGACAGTGTCGTCATATACGAAGGCAGGATAGGCTCTCTTAAGAGATTCAAGGACGACGTTAAGGAAGTTCAGGGCGGCTTCGAGTGCGGTCTTGCGATAGAGGGATATAACGACATCAGGGCCGGCGACATTATCGAAGTGTATGAATTGAAGGAAGAGGCAGCGAAGCTATAGGCAGTACTCTCCTCGGCAGCAGGGCTCGCAGCGTTATTTTTTTTGAAAAATGAAGGTCGGGGTTTGCCACATAGGGCTTCTTATTCACGACAGCCATTCGCTAAAGGCTAAGCGCATGGTGCTAAGGAAGCTCACCGACAATTTGAGGAACCGCTTCAACGTCTCGGTTGCGGAGGTCGGCAGTAACGACCTCTGGCAGCGCGCCGAGCTTGGGGTTGCGGTCGTTGGCACGGACGCGTCCCACGTCAACTCGCAGCTCGATAACGTGCTAAACTTCATAGAGTCCATGCACGTGGCCGAGGTCGTGAGCCAGGAGATAGAGCTTATTAACGTCGCTGTTCCTTTGAGCGAAGAAGGCGGTATCGGATGAGTCACAGCCGCGTTGAAAGAATAGGCGACCAGATAAGGGAAGAAATAGCGTCCATGCTCGTGCGGGGAGAGCTTAAGGACCCGCGTATAGGGTTTACCACCATCACGCGCGTAAAGATGAGCCCGGATCTAAAGAACGCGAAAGTGTTCTTTAGCGTCATAGGCGAGGGCTCGGACGCGGACACAACGCTTGAAGGGTTAAAGAGCGCGGCCCCGTACGTCAGGCGCGAGCTTGCGAGGAAGCTTCGGCTAAAGTACATACCGGCCGTAAGTTTTCAGTACGACGCATCTCTTGCGTATGCCGAAAGAATCGAGGGCGTGCTAAAGGAAGTCAAGGAAAGCGATGATGCCAAAGAGCGGGAGAACGAGTGATGGCGATGTCGTATAAGCAGGTTATCGAGGAAATAAACAAGTCCAAGCGTTTTATCGTTGTTTCGCATGTGAGCCCCGAGCCCGATGCCGTGGGCTCTTTACTGGGTCTCTCTCTTGCCCTGAAGGGAATGGGCAAGGAAGTGGTGCCGTATCTCGAGGACCCGCTTCCGGACCTCTGTAACTTCATGCCGGGTAACGAAATCATCGTGCACTCGTTAAAAGGCGAGAAGCCGGTTGACTGCACCATAGCCGTTGATTGCGGCCAGTTAAACCGCCTTGGCGACGGGCTCGTCGAGTTCGAAGGCAAGGGCACGATAATAAACATAGACCACCACGCGACCAATAATAACTTCGGCGAGATAAATATCATCGACCCAAAGGCAAGTGCTGCAGGAGAGATGGTCTACGACCTTCTTAAAGAGGCAGGGGCGAAGATAACCAAGGAAATCGCAACGAACCTTTACGTTGCCATACACACCGACACCGGGTCTTTCAGGTACGATTCGGCAACCCCCGGGGCCTTTAAGAGGGCAGGAGAGCTTGTTGAGCTTGGCGCAAGCCCCTGGGAGGCGTCGAGATATCTATATGAAGAATATCCGAAAGAGCGTTTTGAGATGCTCTCGCGCGTGCTCTCTACTCTTAAACTCTATGAGGGCGGCAAGGTTGCCTCGCTTTGCGTTACACTTAAGATGCTAAAGGAAGTCGGCGCGACAAAGGACATAGTCGACGGCTTTGTGAACTTCGCCAGGTCCATAAAAGGCGTTGAGGTCGGCGTGCTTGTCAGGGAGAACGCCCCCGGAGAGCAGAAGGTAAGCATGAGGTCAAAGGGCAAGGTTAACATCTCTTCCCTTGCGCAGGTGTTTGGCGGCGGCGGGCATGCCAATGCCGCAGGGTTCACGATAAAGGGCGAAGTCGAGCCGACTGTTATAAAGGTCGTCGACGCTGTGAAGGATATTTTAAAGAAGCAGGGGTAGGGCGCATGGACGGAGTGTTAGTGATAGATAAGCCGGTAAGCCTTACCTCCAACGACGTGGTTCAGCGCATCAAGCGCACGCTCGGGGTAAAGAAGGTAGGGCATCTTGGCACGCTTGACCCTCTTGCAACAGGGGTGCTTCCGCTTGTAATCAACAGAGCCACCAAGTTCTCGGAGGCCCTTCAGGGCGGCGTTAAGGAATACGCGGCTGTGATGAGGCTTGGTTTTTCTACCGATACTTACGACTCAGAGGGCGCTGCCGCCGGGGCCGCAGCCGATATATCGAAGGTTACAGAGGCCATTTTAAGACAGACGTTAAGCGGATTTCTTGGCGAGCAGGAGCAGACCCCGCCGATGTACTCGGCGGTTAAGCAAAACGGTGTGCCACTTTATAAGCTTGCGAGAAAGGGCGTCACCGTTGAGCGCAAGCCCAAGGCCGTGACCGTGCATTCCATAGAGCTTGTGTCATTTGCGCCGCCGTTTGTGTCTTTTAGTGTGGCGTGTTCGAGGGGCACGTACGTGCGCTCTATCTGCCACGATATCGGAGCAAGGCTTGGTGTCGGAGCGCATCTTACCGAGCTTAAAAGGGTAAGGAGCGGGGCCTTTTCAATGGCCGATGCCGTGTCCATGGATGCCGGCGTGGATGCGCTGATTGCAGCGATAAAGCCGCTCGAGGCCTTTTCGGGGCTTAAGGTGGACGGCGTAAAACGGGTTCAGGGGGCGTCTTAAGTCCGCCAGATTTTGCTTCCATATTAGGCGGTTAAGTGCTATTATTAAAAATACCAAAACAAACAATAAAACGGAAAGGGTAACGGGAGGAAAGGAAAATGCTTACGGTGCAAAGAAAGACAGAGGTTGTTGAGAAGTTCAGGACTCACGGCAAGGACACGGGCTCGCCCGAGGTTCAGGTGGCAATACTTAGCGAGAAAATCAGTTACCTTGATACGCATCTTAAGGTGCATGTATCCGACCACCATTCGAGAAGGGGCCTTCTCAAGATGGTTAGCAAGAGAAGAAGGCTTCTCGATTATCTTAAAAAGCAGCACCCGTCAAGGTACGAAAAACTAATAGGCGATTTGGGGATAAGAAAGTAAGGCCCGTTTCGCGCTACCAGAAGGCGCCTACGTCACGTAGCAGGCGCCTTTTGGTTTATTTGGGCGCGCCAGACGAGCCTTTTTGTGTTTTTCCCGGCGGGGGCCTGTAAAAATAATTTCAAACAACTTAATAGAGGGGAATACAAAATGGCAAAGGTATATGAGGTAAATTACGGAGGCAGAGCGCTCTTCGTAGAAATAGGAAAAATGGCAAGGCAGGCGCACGGCTCATGCACGGTTCGCTACGGCGATACTGTCGTGCTCGTGACCGCGTGCAGGGCTCCGGAGCCTGTTGCTGGAGCTGACTTCATGCCGCTAACCGTCAACTATACCGAGATGACATACGCTGCCGGAAAGATACCAGGCGGGTTCTTTAAGAGGGAAGGCCGTCCGAGCGAAAAAGAAGTGCTCTGTTCGCGTCTTATAGACAGGCCGCTTAGGCCGCTCTTTCCAGAGGGCTATGCGCATGAAACCCAGGTGCTTGCAACTGTCATGTCCGTTGACGCCGAGCACGACCCTGAGATAGCGGCTGCCATAGGCGCCTCCATCTCTCTGTGCATCTCGGACATTCCGTTTAACGGGCCGATGGCAGCTGTGAGGGTCGGAAGAATCGACGGCAAGCTCGTCTGTAACCCCGGTCTTAAGCAGCAAAAAGAAGGTGACGTCGACCTCGTTGTTGCAGGAACCGCAAACGGCATAAACATGGTCGAGGGAGGCGCAAAGTTCGTTGGCGAGGACGTGATGCTCGAAGCGCTAAATTACGCGCAGGACAATATAAACGTAATACTCGAGTTCCAGAAGAAGATAATCGCCGAGAACACGCAAAAGAAGCTCGAGTTCAAGAGCCCCGAGAAGGACGCTGCCATAGTGGCGAAGGTTGGAGAGCTTGCGAAGGCCGGGCTTAACGACGCATTCAGAACGCCTGTGAAGCAGGACCGCTACGACAAGCTTCGCGACGTAAAGAAGAAGGTTGTCGAGGCCATGAGCGCCGATTTTGCAGATAAAATAGGCGAGGTAAAAGGCGCGCTCGAGGATTTGAAGTATAACATGATGCGCGAGATGATACTTGCCGATTCGGTAAGGGTCGACGGCAGGGGCACCAAGGACGTCCGCCCCATTACCTGCGAAACAGGGCTTCTTCCAAGGACCCACGGCTCCGCGCTCTTTACAAGGGGCGAGACGCAGGCAATGGTCGTGACGACACTTGGCACCTCGGACGACGAGCAGAAGATCGACGCAATCACCGGATGGGACTATAAGCGCTTCATGCTGCACTATAACTTCCCGCCCTTTTCGGTCGGAGAGGTTAAGTTCCTTAGAAGCCCGGGAAGAAGAGAGATAGGGCACGGCGCTCTTGCTGAAAGGGCCGTTAATAAGGCAATACCGTTTAATAACGGCAATGATTTCCCTTATACCATAAGGGTTGTCTCCGACATACTCGAAAGTAACGGCTCATCGAGCATGGCCTCTATTTGCGGCGCGTCTCTATCTCTCATGGACGCCGGAGTGCCGATGAAGTGCCACGTTGCGGGAATCGCAATGGGCCTTATAAAGGAAGGCAACAAGTACGCCATCCTTTCCGACATACTTGGCGACGAGGATCATCTTGGCGACATGGACTTCAAGGTCGCCGGAAGCACCGAGGGCATCACCGCGCTTCAGATGGATATTAAAATCGGCGGCGTTACGTCCGCGATAATGAAAGAAGCCCTCTACCAGGCAAAAGAGGGAAGGCTCCATATACTTGGCAAGATGAACGCTGCTCTATCTACGCCAAAGGCAGAGCTCTCCGCATATGCTCCGCGCATCACCACCATATACGTCAAGACCGAGAAGATAAAGGACGTCATCGGGCCGGGCGGGAAGAACATAAAGGGCATAGTGCTGGCTACAGGCGCAAAGGTAGACATCGACGACACCGGAAAGGTGAATATCGCATCCGTTGACTCCGTTGCCGCGCAGAAGGCAGTGGACATGATAAGGCAGCTTACGCAGGAGCCCGAGATAGGAAAGGTATATCTTGGCAAGGTCAGAAAGATTATGGACTTTGGCGCGTTTGTCGAGATATTCCCGGGCACCGACGGTCTCGTTCATGTCTCTCAGCTCGCGCACGAGAGAGTGAAGGAAGTAAAGGACGTTCTAAAAGAGGGCGATGAGTGCCTCGTGAAGGTCCTTGAGGTAGACCCGAAGACCGGAAAGATAAGGTTATCCAGGAAGGACGCTCTCGAAGAGGGCCAGAAGTAAGTTTTTTTCAGGGCTTAGCGGCGCGCCGCCACAAGTGGCGGCGCGCATAACCGTTCAAATATATCTCCATCCCAAAGGTGCGCCATGTCTCGCATCAAAAAGACCCTTCTTGACGGCGGTATAAAGGTCATTACCGAGGAAATGCCGGATGTGGAGAGTTCCACAATCGGCGTCTGGGTAAAGACAGGTTCGAGAAGCGAGGGCGCTGCCGATAAGGGCATATCGCACTTCATCGAACACCTCCTTTTCAAGGGAACCAAAAGAAGGACCTCACTCGACATCGCACGAGAGATAGAAGGGGTTGGCGGCGTGCTTAACGCCTTCACCGGCAAGGAGTATACCTGCTTTTACGCCAAGGTCTTGAATAAGGACCTTCCGCTGGCAATAGACCTTCTCTCCGATATTTTCCTGAACCCTGTGTTCGACCCTGCTGAGCTCGAAAAGGAGCGCATGGTGGTTTTGCAGGAAATAAAGATGGTCGAGGACACCCCGGACGACATCATACACGACATGCTTGCCTCCGAGATGTGGAAGGGAAGCTCTGCGGCAAGCCCGGTGCTTGGCTCCGCTGCCACTGTATCGGCAATAACCAGGGAAAGCGTGCGGGAGTATTTTCTTCGCCACTATGCCGCGCCAAATGTTTTTATAGCCGCTGCCGGAGGAATTAAGCACAAAAATGTGGTAAAATATTTAGATAAGGCCTTTAAGGGGTTTAGCAGGCGAAGCGGCAGGGAAAAGTTCGATATGCCCGTTCCGGCAAGGACGGTAAAGGTCACGGAGAAGAAGCTTGAGCAGGCGCACTTTTGTCTCGGCGTGCCCACCCCTTCGCAGACGCACCCGGACAGGTATAAGTTCTATCTTCTAAACACTATACTTGGCGGCGGCATGAGCTCCAGGCTCTTTCAGGAGATAAGGGAAAAGCGCGGGCTCGCGTACTCGGTGTATTCGTACCTGAACCTTTTAAACGACACGGGAGCGCTTGTTGTTTACGCAGGAACTTCTCCGAAGAACTTCGCCAAGACGGTTGAGCTTATACTAAAGGAGTTTGCGCTCCTCGTAAAGGGCGCTAAAAAGGCCGAGCTCGATAGCGCGAAGGAGCAGCTAAAGGGCGGCATGCTCCTGGGGCTCGAGACAAGTGACAACAGAATGACCAAGATAGCGAGAGACGAAATGTGTTTTGGCCGCGAGGTGCCGGTCAGGGAGATAGTAAAAGGCATAGACTCGGTGACAACCGCCGGGCTAAAACGCGCTGCAGCCTCGATATTCTCGCCAAAGGCCGTGACGCTTGTAGCGCTTGGCAAGGTGGACAGTAAGTCTTTGCCAAAGGCTCTTAAACGTTAAAACTCCGGGGGGAGGGCAAGGCATCATGAAGATACTCGTAGTCGAAGACGAGAAAAAAGTAGCAAGCTTCATAAAACGCGGGCTCGAGCAGGAGGGCTACGTAGTGGACGCAGTCGAGGACGGCGTTAAGGGCGAGTCCTACGCTGAAACCAACGAGTACGACGTCATAGTCTTAGACATAATGCTTCCCTCCAAGAGCGGGCTCGATGTGCTAAAGGCCTTAAAGGAGAAGAAGGTAAAGTCGTCCATAATACTCTTGACTGCGCGCGATACTGTCGAGGACAGGGTAGCAGGATTGAACCTTGGCGCAGACGATTATCTTACCAAACCATTTGCGTTCGAGGAGCTTCTTGCAAGAGTAAGGGCGCTCTCGAGGCGCGGCGCAGGAGGCATGGCCGAGCTTAAGTTCGAGGACTTGAGCCTTGACCCTGTGACGCGAAAGGCAGTAAGGGCAGGCCAGGAGATAGAGCTTACTTTAAAGGAGTACGCGCTGCTCGAATATCTGCTTAGGAACCCGAACCGCGTGCTCTCCAGAACGCTCATTGCCGAGAATGTCTGGAAGCAGAGTTTCGATACCGAGACGAATGTAGTCGACGTTTATATAAACCACTTGAGAAATAAGCTCGATAAGCCGCCTTTTAAGAGATTGATACACACTGTGAGGGGCGTGGGGTATGTTATCAAGAGCGAGTAGCTCTTGCGGGGATTTGGGCTATGTTGACCGAAAGCGTAAAAGAAGCTCTTAAAAGGGCCGTTGGCAAAGACAAGGTGTCCTTTCTACGGGAAGACCTGCTCTGTTATTCCTTTGACGCAACCAATAAAAAGCACATGCCAGGCGCCGTTGTGTTCGCGGCGGATGCCGAGGACGTATCGCGTTTGATGCGCCTTGCCAACAAGGAAGGCTTTGCCGTCATACCCAGGGGCGCGGGAACCGGGTTTACCGGAGGAAGCGTGCCCTCGATAAACGGCGGTGGCGGCGTTGTCCTGTCCCTTGAGCGCATGAATAGTATTATAGAAATAGACAAGGCCAACATGACGGCAGTGGTCGAGCCGGGAGTCATTACCGGAGACCTGCAAGACGAGGCCGAGAAAAACGGCCTTTTCTATCCGCCAGACCCCACGAGCTCGAACTTCTCGACAATTGGCGGCAATATCGCCGAGTGCGCCGGAGGCCCAAGGTGCGTAAAGTACGGCGTTACAAAGGACTATGTGCTAGGGCTCGAGGCCGTGCTCCCAACAGGCGAAATAATTCGCACGGGCGTTAAAAAAACGCTAAAGGGTGTGGCTGGGTACGATTTAACCAAGCTCATCGTAGGCTCCGAAGGTACCCTTGCCATCGTAACAAAGGCGTATCTGAAGCTAACGGCGCTTCCGCCTGTAAGAAAGACAATGCTTGCGAAGTTTAAGCGCGTGGAGGACGCTGCCTCTGCCGTGATAGCGGTAATGTCGGCAAAGGTAGTGCCGTCGATGATGGAGCTTATGGATTCTGCCTCCATCAGGTGCGTTGCGGCCAATTCAGGCACAGGGCTCGAAGGGGTTGGCGCAGCGCTTTTAATGGAAGCGGACGGCAGCGAGAGCTCTGTAAAAGACGACGTTGCGGCGATTGAGAGAGAGGTAAAGGCGCACGGAGCAATTGAATTCAGGGTCGCAGCCGACAAGAATGAAGTGAAGGATTTATGGAAGCTAAGGAAGTCCATCTCCCCGGCGTTAAACAAGCTTAAGCCGACCAAGATAAATGAGGACGTCGTTGTGCCGAGGTCGCGTCTTGTTGAGCTTATAAAAGGGGTCGAGACCATAGCAGAGGCAAAGAAGGTGCTTGTTGCGTGCTTTGGCCACGCGGGCGACGGTAATATCCATGTAAACGTCATGATCGACGGCTCTGATGCCGACGAGGCGCGGCGCGGGGCAGAGGCCGTTAAGAGCGTATTCGAGCTTGTTCTCCATCTGGACGGCACCATCACAGGAGAGCATGGCATAGGCACTGCAAAGGCCGAGTTTTTGCCAATGGAGCTTGGCATTGACACGATAGATGCGATGAAGAGGATAAAAAAGGCCCTTGACCCGAACAACGTGCTTAACCCGGGTAAAATTTTCCTTCCCGATGCGGCGCGGGCAAAGGCGGTTTGATAGATGATGAACGTGGATGAAATACTTAAAGAAGCAGCCAGGTGCGTGCGCTGCGGCACATGCAAGAGCTCTTGCCCGACATTCGCCGTGCTCGGCAAGGAACCCTCCGGGCCAAGGGGCAGGGTAACGCTTGTCGAGGCCAGGTTTTCGGGAGAGCAGGGCTTTACAAAGGCTTACGTAAAAGACCTTAAGGACTGCACTCTTTGTGGCTCTTGCAAGTATAACTGTCCAAACGATGTCGACGTGCCTTCTCTTGTCATAGCCGGAAGGGTCGAGAGTGTGGAGAGAGAGGGGCTCTCGCTTGCAGCATCGATGGTATTAAAGAACGTCGTAAACTCTTCGTGGGTGATGCCGACGGTAATGAAGGCAGCGTCCATGTTCCAGGGCGTGCTCTTTAAGTCCTCGGAAAGGGAGAACGGCCTCATAAGCCGCTTTGCTCTGCCGTTAATAGGTGGAGGACGTCTTGTCCCTGAGATAGCGCGCGAGTTCTTTCTCGAAAAGCCGGAGGTAAGGAAACTTTCCTTCGAGGAAACAGGAAAGAAGAAAAGAAGCGGCATCATAAGGGCGGCCTTCTACGCCGGTTGTGGTGTTAATTACCTTTTGCCCGGGATTGGGGATGCAACTTTAAAGGCCCTTAAGGCCGCGGGAGTGGATATAGTTGTTCCATCCGAGCAGCTTTGCTGCGGCATGCCAGCGCTCTCGGCAGGCGACGAGGCAACTGCAAAAGACCTTGTCATAAAGAACCTCGAGGCCTTTGGTGCCGGAGAGTATGATTACGTGGTAACTTCGTGCGCCACCTGCGGCCACGCGCTAAAGCAGATGTTTAACGACGTGCTCAGAAACGAGAGCGAGGCGCTGCGGCGTCGGGCCCTCGAATTCTCCGCCAAGGTGCGCGATATAACCGAATTCCTGGACCGTGACATAGGGATACAACCGTCTGTAAACGGCGCTGGTAAAGGTAAAAAGGTCGCGTATCACGACCCGTGCCACTTAAGACGCTATCAGAATATCGCCGATGAGCCGCGTAACCTGATAGACAAGTCCGGGGCAGTGTACACGAGAATGAAGAACCCGTGTAAGTGCTGCGGCCTGGGGGGCGGACTGGCGTTTAGCAACTACGAGGCCTCCGTTGAGATAGGGCGTAAAAAGGCCGAGAGCATAAAGGAATCCGGCGCAGAGGTGGTGGCAACGGCATGCCCGGGGTGCATCGTTCAGCTTAAGGATTCGCTCAATAGAAACGGCGTTGATGTGGAGGTCGTTCACGTTGTAGAGCTACTCTGAAAAAAGCAGCAGCGAGTTTTTTAAGGAGAACCGTTGAAGTTCGTTTTTTGCGTGCATAACCACCAGCCGGTGGGCAATTTTCTGAATGTCATCGAGGAGGCCTTTGACCGTTCTTACGAGCCCTTCCTTAAGCGTCTCTACGCTCATCCCAAGGTAAAGTTCTCTTATCATTCCACCGGGTATCTTCTCGACTGGCTCGTGAAACATAAGCCCGCTTATATCGACATGCTTCGCGAAATGGTATCGAGAGGGCAGGTCGAGATGGTCGGCGGCGGATACTATGAGCCTGTAATAGCCGTTATTCCGTTCGATGACCGCATCGGGCAGTTAAAGATGATGAACGAGAGGATAGAGTCGCTTTTTGGCAAAGTGCCGCGCGGCATCTGGCTGGCCGAGAGGGTATGGGACCCGACACTTCCGGCAACTATCGAGGCAGCAGGGCTCGAGTACGTGGTGGTAGATGATTACCATTTTGTAAAATCAGGATTGAATGCCGAGGAGCTTAAGGGCTACTACGTCACCGAAGACGTCGGCAAGAAGACCATGGTATTTCCCGGAAGCGAGCGCTTACGGTACCTGATACCGTTTGAAAAGCCCGAGAAGCTGCACGAGTTTTTTAGCGCAAAGCGGCAAAAGGGCGGCATCGCGGTATTTGCAGACGACGGCGAGAAGTTCGGCGTTTGGCCAAATACATATAAATGGGTATACGAGAACGGCTGGTTCGAGGGGTTCCTGTCTGTGTTAGAGAGCGGCGTTGTCGAGACCGCTTCGTTTTCAGCGTGCCTTGATACTGCTGAGCCAGAGGGCAGAGTATATCTTCCGACGACCTCGTACATGGAGATGGGCGAGTGGGCGCTTCCGCCTTCGGCATCGCGCGAGTACGCGGTGCTTAGAGAAGAGGTCAAGGCGCGCCACGACGGCGAGCGGATGCTTCGTTATATGCAGGGCGGGATGTGGAGGAATTTTTTCGCCAAGTACAGCGAGGCCGACTGGATACACAAGCGCATGCTGATGGCAAGCGAAGCTGTCAATGCCGCGAAAAAGGCGAAGACATACGATGAGGCAAGAAAGTTTCTCTATATGGCGCAGAGTAACGACCCCTACTGGCACGGCGTGTTCGGCGGGCTCTATCTGCCGCATCTTAGGACCGCTGCCTACGAAAATATCATAAAGGCCGAGGAGCTTGCAGTGAGGGAGGGTAGCGAGCCTTTTACAGAGACAGTTGACCTTGACCTCGACACACACGATGAGATAATAATACGGACGCCTAAGTTGAATATGTTCTTTAGCCCGAGACGCGGCGGCTCTCTTGTTGAGCTGGATTTTCGCCCGGCTTCGGTAAACGTCATGAACGTGCTAAGCCGCTACTACGAAGGCTACCATGAGAAACTAAAGCACGGCAATACCTCTACCGTGATGGACTCAACAAAGAGCATCCACGACATGGTGCTTGTAAAGGAAGAGGGGCTTGAGAAGAAACTTGTCTATGATAACGCAAGGCGCGCCTCTTTGAGGCAATACTTCCTTGGCATGAACGAGAGCCTCGATAACTTCCGGTCTTCCGCAGTGGTTGACGGCGCAGGGTTTTTCGACGCGCTCCACGATTATACGCTGACCGACACGGGTGTTGAGTTTACTAAAGACGGCGAGGTCTTTGGGCTTCCTGTGAGGGTAGTTAAGAAGATAGAGGTAACGAAGGACGATTCATTCGATGTTTTATGCTCTGCCTTGCCAAAGGGCAAGGGCTCGGTCGAGGCGCTGATGGCCCTTGAGTTCAACTTCTGCATGCCCGGATGCGCTGGCCCTGTGTGCGCATATGAGATAGACGGCGTTGACGGAGTAGATAGAAACCTCGCGTCCTCGGGTGTAGCGGAAGGAATCAATACGGTTTCCCTAATCGACGGGTATGCGAAAATAAAGATAACGCTCAAGGCCGACAAGCCCTTTACGCTCTGGCGCTATCCCATAGAGACGGTGTCTTTGTCCGAGGCAGGCTTCGAGCGCATATACCAGGGCTCGAGCGTGGTGCTTACCTCAAGAGTTTCCCTGTCTGAAAACAGCAATGCCAACCTGAAAGTCTCAATCCGCATAGAGAGCTTATGAGAACGCGTATTCTCGTCTTGCTTGCGTTGTTATTTGTTGGGTTGGGTGTGTTCGTATACATATCGATGGTTCCAGACAGACTCAGTGTGGAGCCGCGGCAGTGTACGGTAAAGAATTTTGGAATAGCGGAATTAGTGGAATTCGAAAAGTTTGTTTCTGAAAATGGGGTGCAGGAGCCGGATTATCGTGGTAGAACGCGGTTTAAGGTACGTAGGGACGGGTATGTGATAATAAAGAGTGCGGCGCTTGAAAAGGGCGGGCGGTATGGAGTAATAGAGATCGACGTCTTTCAGGAAGATATTAATGATTCCGAATGCCATGCTTGGGGGGCATGGTTTTATGATTCCCAAGACGATTCATTCCGCGTGCCATTGGCATTTAAACATTTTTATAATGATAGTAATTTGTTACATGTCAACCATGCGTCTTCCGAGGTGGTCATATCGGATTTGTTTGAGGGTGATTATGGTGTGCGTTATGGCCGGTATCAGTATTTGATAGACCCGAAAAGCAGGACTGTAGTGGCTGAGCAGGAGCTTCCTGATTTGCCGATAAAATTCGTAAAGGGAATCGGGGATAAGGTTTATTTCGAGTTCAGTGGGCACACTGTTGAGGCTGTTTTGTCTGAGGACTCTAGTTTAAAGGATATACTAATATCCAGTACGAATGGTGCTGTTTCTGTCGACGGTGATAACGAAAAAGTGCTGTATGCTGTGAATAAAAATAGCAAGGAGCATGAATACAGGCTCCGAACTTCGATTGGGACGTATGGTCGTACCCCGTCTAATATTATAGAGGTGGTGAGTGGTGTACGCACGGAATATAAAATACCGTTACCTTCCGAGGAGGAATATAAACGGATATATCCGGAGCAGGATTACGGGTTGGATGATTTTAGTATGTCGACTCATGGATTTGGTGGGTATCATGTTGTTAGTTCTAAGATGTGGTTTGGCACTAGTTTTTATAATTCCGAAGGTGAGGTCAGTGTAAGTTCGATAGGTAATTTTGATTTTGAAGAGATGCAGTATGATGTATGGTACGATAAACTGTTTTCGCCGTATTCGATAACCGCTCTTCATGTTCTTGGTGATGATATCTGGGCTGCTGCCTCGGTAAGGTCAGATGAGGCTGAATATCCGGTAGCTGTGCTAAAGTTGAAGTATAAGAAAGGCGGTAAAATAATTTTTGAACCGGATTATAATATATGGGGTATCGGCGAGTATAAGGGCGTTTTGTTTTTTGAGGCTGATGACGGCATGTATGTGCTTGCGGATAGAAGGTTATATCGCGTGCTGGCGGCAAAGGATAAGGAAGGGAAATATAAGATATACATCCAGGAGATTAAGAAAGGATAAGGCTGTGTATGCCTAAAAAGACTGCTCTGGCAATAGGGAAAAAAATAAAGTCCATAAAGCTCCTTGTCATGGACTGTGACGGAGTCCTTACCGACGGCCGCATTACCTACGGCTCAGGCGGGCTCGAGATAAAGGCCTTTAACGTAAAGGACGGCCACGGAATAAAGCTTCTTAGGATGGCAGGCTTAAAGAGCGCTGTCATAACCACCAGAAGCTCCGAAGCGCTCGAGCGAAGGGCAAAGGAACTCGGAATCGACCATGTCTACCAGGGCAGGAGCGATAAGCTTACGGTGTTTGCCGAGATACTGAAAAAAGAGGGGCTTACTTCCGACGAGGCCGCTTACATAGGTGACGATGTGGTGGACCTTCCGGCAATGCTTTCTTCTGGATTTCCGGTTGCCGTCGCCGATGCGGTGGCAGAGGTAAAGAAGATTGCTTTTTATGAGACAAAGCTTTGCGGCGGGCAGGGGGCGGTAAGGGAGGCAATTGAAATTATCCTTAAAAAACAAGGCCTTTGGAGCGGCCTGATGAAGCGCTACGGGGTATAAATACCTTTACTACGATGCTTTGAGGTGCTATAATTGAGGGAAGGGAGAGTCTGGCCTCTCCCTAATTTATTTTATAAGAAGGAAGGCGGCCTCTTAGTTCTACAAACATTATGAAGGTCAACTACCGTTCCGTTCTAATCCTCTTTATTGGATTTTCCATCATCGGCCTGACGGCCATGTCCACGCTGTATTTCTTTCAAAAGAGAAAGCAGGCGGCCGTTACTAAGCCTGTTGCGCCCGTGTCCGTTGGCATAAAGGATTTCACAGGAGATGCCGTTGACCAGATGCGTTTAACAAGCGTATCGGGCGGCAAGATAGAGTGGGAGATGCGCTCAACCAAGGCTGTTAAGGAAAAGGGCTCGAACGCTATAACATTCCAGGCCGTAGAATTCAGGTATTCGTCCAAGGACGGCAATAATTTCTTCATCAACGGCGCCAAGGGCTCGTACGATGAAGATAAGGGCATACTCAAAGTGACAGGCAAGGTCAACATGCACGACGAGAGCGGTTACACCGTGTACTCTAATGAGATTACATATAAGATAGAGAAGCAGACGGCCGAGATGCCAGGGGCCGTGAAGATAGAGTCGAAAAAGGGCATGGTAACCGAAGGAGAGGGGCTGACCGCCGACATCGCGGCCGGGAGTATTAATCTTTCGAAAAAGATAAAGACCGTTTTAAAGAACGTGTCCATATAGGAGAGGCTTTGCCAATGAGAGGTCTGTTGTATATTGCCGTATTGGCGTTTATCGCGGCCTGTGTTATGCAGGAGGGCGTTTCCTTTGCCGGCGACAAGGACGGTGCAAAGAAAACCGCGGCCACCGCGCCTGCCGATGGCGCCAAAGGCGCTTCGAGCAAAACCGCGATAGGTGCAACCATCACTTCCGATTCCATGAAGATGATAAAGGGCGGCAAGGAAGTCGTCTACATCGGCAACGTGCTTCTCGATGCCGGTTTTCAAATGTGCTCGGAGGAACTCAAGTTCATTTATCTCAAGGCCGGCGAGGTAAGCGAGATTAACGCCTCGGGCGGCGTTATGTTTGTTCAGGGCACGCGCGCGGCAAAGGCCGATAGCGCGCGCTACGATAAGGCGGGAAGGATACTTAAGCTTAGCGGCAATGCCATGGCCTCGCAGTGCGGCACGGTTATCAGGGGAGAAACCATCACATTCGACCTCGATACCGATGATGTGAAGGTCGAGGCTGCGGGCGGCAAGAAGGTCAAGATGATGGTGATGCCGCGTAAAAAAAGCTGCCAGGGCAAACAGTCCGGTGATGAAATTAAGTGCAAATCGTCTCGTTAAGTCTTACCGCGGCCGCAAGGTTCTCGACGGCGTATCCTACTCTGTAGAGGAAGGTGAGGTCGTAGGGCTTCTCGGGCCAAACGGCGCGGGCAAGACGACATCGTTTTATATAACCGTAGGCCTTGTTGAGACCGATTCTGGGAATGTGTCGTTCGACGGTAACGACGTTACGGCGCTTCCGATGTTCGAGCGGGCAAGGCTCGGTGTCGGGTACCTCGCGCAGGAGCCCTCTGTCTTCAGGAAGCTTTCGGTCGAGGACAACATAAAGTCCATTATAGAGTTTTTGCCTGACGGCGCGGCGGCCAAGGCCACGATGCTTGAGCGCCTTCTAAAGGAGTTTGGCGTCGAGCACGTACGAAAGAGCAAGGCCTATTCCCTCTCCGGCGGCGAGAGACGAAGGGTGGAGATAGCCAGGTCGCTTGTCAATTCGCCTAGGTTTCTTCTTCTGGATGAGCCGTTCTCCGGCATAGACCCGAAGGCCGTTGCCGACATACAGGAAGTGGTCATAGGGCTTAAGAAGCGCGGCATAGGCATACTCATTACCGACCATAACGTCGGAGCAACGCTTGGTATCTGCGACAGGGCTTACATAATCGACAAGGGCGCGATACTCGAGACCGGCACGCCTTTAGAGCTTGTAGAGAGCAGGCGCGTGCGCGATGCGTACCTTGGCGACAAGTTCAGGCTTTAGGCGCAAAACACTATGGCATACGGACTAAAACAGGAACAGCGGCTTTCGCAAAAGCTTCTTCTGACGCCGCAGCTTCGGCTCGCAATCAAGCTTCTTCAGTTGTCGAGGATGGAGCTTGTGGACGCGATACGCGAAGAGATAGAGCAGAACCCGGTGCTCGAGGACTCTGCCCCGGACATGGAGACTGCGGCCGGCGAGGATACCGAGAACGCGGCATCGAAGATGGACGAGTCCTGGCAGAATTACCTCGAGGGCTACGGCGACGACAGCTCCCAGGGCATGGATTTTGGTGTTGAGGACGGCGACGACGAGGACTTTGTCGAGAAGGCCGCGACCTCAGGGCGCGACCTTCGGGGCTATCTTCTCTGGCAGATACATTATTGCCTGAATGAAGAGAGCGCGCTTGCCGAGTACATAATCGAGTGCATCGAGGACGACGGGTATCTGAGGGCCGTTGACGCGGTCGGGCTCACCGATAAGGAGATAAGGGAGAAAAGCATAGCAGAGATATCGGCTGCGACCGGGGCCGATGCCGCTGCAGTCGAGGACATGATAGGCCGCATACAGGCCCTTGATCCTCCGGGAGTCGGCGCGATGACGCTAAGGGAGTGCCTTCGCATCCAGGCAAGAAGGCTTCCGGCCAGGGACATCGTGGCAGAGGAGATAATAGATAAGCACCTTGATTTGCTGGGCTCCAGGAATTACAAGGCCATCGCCTCTGCAATGGAGCTTGGTGTCGAGAGGGTGGTTGAGGCCGGCAGGGTGATAAGCGATCTTTTGACGCCGGTGCCCGGCTCCGGGTTCGGGAAAAGCGATGAGAGGCTCGTCATCCCGGACATATACATAAAGAAGGTAGAAGGCGAGTACGTCGTCATGGTAAACGACGACGGGCTGCCAAAGCTCAAGGTCAGCGCTTATTACAGGGCTATGCTTAAAAAAGACGCGGACGGCTCGGGCGAGGCCAGGGACGCGCGCGGCTACGTAAGAGAGCGCATGAAGGCCGCCATGTGGTTCATAAAGAGCGTCCACCAGAGGCAAAACACCATAAAGAAGGTGGCCGAGAGCATCGTCAAGTTCCAGACGGACTTTCTCGATCTGGGGCTAAAGTTCCTAAAGCCCATGATACTGAAGGACGTTGCCGAGGATATAGGGATGCACGAGTCGACGGTGAGCCGCGTTACCACCAACAAGTACGTTGACACGCCCAGAGGCGTATTCGAGCTTAAGTATTTTTTCACTTCCGGGTCGTCCTCTGTTGACGGAGACGTGTCGAGCGAGTACGTGAAGGAACGCTTAAGGGAGATAATCGGCGCCGAGGACAGGGCCAGGCCCCTTAGCGACCAGCAGCTGACGGAGGAACTCAAAAAGTCGGGCATAGAGCTTGCGAGAAGGACCGTTGCCAAGTACAGAGAAGAGCTCGGGCTTCTTTCCACCTCCGGCAGAAGAGAGCGGCAGACGAAGTAATTGTTTTTATTTGTCTTGATTCCATGGCGTTTTCGGGTTAAAAATTAAGACGTACGGGCACACGATGCTTTGTCCGTGCGGTTTTTGTTTTTGCAGCGATCAAAAATAACCGGAGGATGTAATCATGCACGTAAGCGTAACGTTCAAGCACATGGACTCGTCCGACGCCCTCAAGGCGTACGCGGAGGAGAAGTCGGAGAAAATAGCTAAGTATCTCGTCGAGCCGATAGAGGTACATTGGTTTCTCTCCGTCGAAAAAAAGATAAGGCACATAGCCGAGGTCACGGTCATAGCCAAGCACTGCACCGTAAAGGCCACAGAGAAGACCGACGACATGTATGCGGCGATAGACACTGCGCTCGATAAAGTCGAGCGTCAGGTAAAGAAGCACAAGGAAAAGGTCAAGGACCACCACAAGAGCGAGAGCCCCAAGTACGCAGAGGGCGGCGAAGAGGAAGAAGAGGCCTGAGTTTCTTTCGCTTGTAGTGCCGGCGGCGCAGCGCTTGACCGCAAAGGATACGGAGCGCCGGTTTATGAAGGTATCGGATATACTGCGCGTAGAGAATATCGTTGCCGGGCTTTTTTCATCCGATAAGCGCGGCGCGCTTGCGGAGCTGTCCGGGCATTTGGCGGGCACGGTCCCGGGCATCGACGAGGCGTATCTTCTGGGTTGTGTTCTTGAGCGTGAAAGGCTCGGAAGCACGGGCATAGGGCACGGCGTTGCGCTGCCGCACGCGAAGGTTAGGGGGCTCGATTCGCTTTGCATCGTGCTTGGCAGAAGCCGGCAGGGCATTGATTTTCAGGCGGCCGACGGCGCCCCTGTGCACCTGATTTTTCTCGTGGCAGCGCCGGAGAATTCCACTGCCGTTATACTAAAGGCCCTTTCCTCGTTGTCGAGGCTTCTTAAGGAGCCAGGGGTAATGGAAGGGCTTATCAAGGCGGATTCTGCGGCAGCGATGCGGCAGTTCATAGCCGAGGCAGAGGTGAAACTCTTTAAAAGCGCGGCCCTGTAGTTGTTGGCCGCGTATTTCGCGTAAGGGGTGCGTTTACGTCGATGAAGGGTGTAAAGGTAGGGGAACTTTCCTCGCAGAAGTCTCTCAAGCTCGAGCTCGTTGGCGGAGCAAAGGGGCTTGATAAGGAAATACTGGCTCCGCGCGTGCAAAAGACCGGGCTGCTCCTGACCGGTAAGATAAAGGACAAGCTCATCCCCGGGCGCGTACAGGTAATAGGCGAGGCCGAGCTTGCGTATTTGAGCGAACTTAAGCCGGCCGAACTAAGGCGCGCGCTTTTGATATTCTCGGACGCGGACGTGCCGGCTATGGTCGTAACAAAGGGCCTTAAGCCCAATGCCGAGATCAAGAAGCTCGCCGACAAGGAAGCAATTCCCCTCTACGTAACGCCTTTTACCTCGTCCGTATTCATAGAAAACCTTATAAAAGTGCTCGAGGAAAAGCTTTCTCCTTCGACCATAATGCACGGCGTTTTCGTGGACGTGCTCGGCATAGGCGTCATCATAAAGGGCAAGAGCGGCATTGGTAAAAGCGAGTGCGCCCTCGACCTTATTTCCAGGGGCTACAGGCTCGTTGCCGACGATGTGATAATGATAAAGAGAGCGTACCCGGCCATGCTCTACGGCACGGCATCAGGCGCGATACGCCATCATATAGAGGTACGCGGCATAGGCATAGTGAACATCAAGGACCTTTTTGGCATAACGGCCATAAGGGACAAGAAACCCGTGGATATAGTCGTCGAGCTTGTTGAGTGGAACGCAAGCGAGGAGTACGAGAGGCTCGGGTTCGAGGATAAGACCGTGGACATTCTTGGTGTCGAGGTGCCGTATCTTAAGATACCGGTTAGCCCCGGGCGAAGTGTTGCGACGATAGTCGAGGTCGCGGCCCGTAATAAGATTCTAAAGCTAATGGGCATGCAGTCCGGGCTCGAGGCCCTGATGAGCCTGCCGCCTGCCGAGCCTGCGCAGGTGAAGAAGGCCCCAGGTAAACGAGCGAAGAGGGGCGTAAAATGAAGGAGCTCCGGCTCGTCGTGCTAAGCGGCCCATCGGGCTCGGGAAAGAGCACGGCGGTGAAGGCGCTCGAGGATCTTGGATTTTTCTGTGTCGACAATATGCCGGTGACTCTTTTGCCGAAGTTTCTTGAGATACTTTCGCAGACTACCGAGATAACCAAGGTCGCAGCCGTAGTGGACGTAAGGGAGAGGGAGTTTTTGAAGGACTTTCCCGTAATATTTGGAGAGTTAAAGCAGGCCGGGTATTCGAGCGAGCTCGTGTTCCTGGATTCCTCCGACGATATACTCGTGAGGCGTTTTAGCGAAACCAGAAGAAAGCACCCGCTCTCCGAGACGAGCCCTCTAGACGGCGTCAAAATAGAGAGGGAGCTTTTAAAGGACATACGCTCGAGGGCCGATAGGGTAATCGATACGACCGGTTTCAACGTCCACAAGCTCACGGCCCATATTAAGGATGTTTTCGGAGGCCAGGGCACCGGCGCCAGCATGACGCTAAACCTATTGTCCTTCGGGTACCGTTATGGCATACCGGCGGACGCGGACATGGTGATTGACGCGAGGTTTCTTCCAAACCCGTTCTTCGTGGACGAGCTTAAGCGCCTTGACGGCGTAAGCAGCGAGGTTAGAGAGTTCCTGCGCTCGAAGGAAGAGACCGTGTCGTTTCTCGAGAAGCTTGCCTGGTTCCTCGATTATCTCGTGCCACTTTACATGTCCGAGGGCAAGTCGTATTTTACCGTTGCCATCGGGTGTACCGGCGGCAGACACCGCTCCGTTGCCATAGTCGAGGAGCTTCTGGAAAGGTTTACGGATAAGCGTCTTGTGCTAAAGAAGCGGCACAGGGATATTGATAAGGAATAGATTGTTTGTGTTAAGAGGAAGCATCTTCGGAAGGAGTCGTCGATGATAGGCGCTGTCATAGTTACGCATGGAACGCTTGCCGAGGCTTTGCTTGAGTCCGCGAGGACGATAGTTGAATCGGCCGAGAACGTCGCTGCGATAGGCGTTAAGGGGGACGAATCCTTCGATGAACTGAAGGCCAAGATATCGCTTGCCATAAAGTCCGTTGATTCGGGCTCCGGAGTAATGGTCTTTACCGACATGTTTGGCGGCACTCCCGCCAATATCGTCCTTACGCTCCATGAGGAGGGCAGGATAGAGGTCTTAACAGGGGTAAACCTTCCGCTTATGATAAAGTTTCTAACGGCGAGAAAGGGACGGAGCCTGAAGGAGTTTTCCTCTGCGCTTGTGGAGCACGGCAGGAAGAGCATAGTGCTTGCGAGCGGGGTTCTGGGAGGCGCGGGAAAATGATAGCGCTTGTGAGGGTGGACGACAGGCTTGTGCACGGACAGGTGGTATGCGCGTGGGTCCCTCATGTGCAGGCCAGCAGCGTCGTGTTCGTCTCCGAGTACGAGCCAGAAGAGGTTTTTGTCGAGGCCGCAACACACGTCTGCTCGGGCGAGGGCATCGAGTTCAAGGTCTTTACCGCGCGCGAGGTTGTAGAGCATTTCAAGGCCGGGGACTTCGATTCCGGCACGGCCATACTGATACTAAACGATCTTGGCGAGGCATTGAAACTCTACGAGGAAGGGTATAGGTTTGAGTCCATCAACATCGGCAACATTCATCACAACAGAGACGGCAGAGCCCTTAGCCGCTCTGTCATGTTAAATGAGTCGGATGATGCCATCATAGAAAAGCTTAGGGGGATGGGGGTCGAAATAGACATTCGGGCTTTGCCCGGAAAGGAGCCTGTGCCCTATATCGCGAGGAGGCGTTAAGGCGCAGTTCGGTTTAGATATGGTAGAGAAGACCTTCAGGATAAAGAACCGTTTGGGGCTGCACGCAAGGGCCGCGTCCAAGTTCGTGAACCTCACGGGCAAGTATTCCTCCGAGATATTCGTTAAAAAGGGCGACCACGAGGTCAACGGCAAAAGCATCATGGGCATACTGATTCTGGCCGCGGCATGCGGCACGGATATCGTTGTCAAGGCAGATGGTAAGGACGAGAACGAGGCGATAGCCGCAGTCGGCGCGCTCGTTGAAAGCGGTTTTGGCGAGGACTGATGACGCAGCAGGAACATAGAAAAGAGGTTTCCCTTTTAAAGGGGCTTGGCGTTTCGCCAGGCATAGTGATAGGCAAGGCCTATGTCATCGATTCCGGCAGGGGCGATGCCGTGCAGCAGTACTATGTCGAGCCGGAGGCAGTGAAGGACGAGGTCGAGCGGTTCAAGGACGCGATAAAGAAGTCCAAGGTACAGTTAAACGACGTCAGAAAGCTTCTTGCTAAAGAGGCCCTTGGAAAAGAGCATCTTGCGATAATAGACGCGCACATAATGATGATAAACGACCAGACGCTCATCAACGACACCGTGCGCCTTGTAAAGAACGAGAGAAAGAACGCCGAGTGGGCCCTGATGACCGTGCTCGACGGCATACTCAGAATATTCGAGGGCGTTGACGACAAGTACTTCAAGGAGCGCAGTTCCGATATAGCGCACATCGTCGACAGGATAATCATGAACCTCTCGGGAAAAGAGTACCACGGCATAGCGTCCATAGATTCGCCGGTTGTCGTCATAGCGCACGATATTTCTCCGACCGACACGGCACAGATGGTAAAGGGCAAGGTGCTTGCCTTTTTGACCGATGTCGGCGGAAAGACCTCCCATACGGCCATCATGGGCAGAGCCCTCGACATACCGGCCGTAGTCGGGCTCGAGCGCGTTACCAGGCTTGCCGAAACAGGTGATACCGTGATAGTGGACGGCTCCACCGGCACTGTCATAGTCAATCCTTCCGAGAGCATTACGGCCGTATACAGGAAGCGGCGCCAGAGGTACGAGAAGTACCAGCAGATGCTGCATCAGTATAACGATTTGCCGGCCGAAACAACCGACGGCAAGGTTGTAAGCATACAGGGCAACATGGAAATCGTAGACGAAATATCATCGCTCGTTGAGCACGGGGTTGACGGTATAGGGCTCTACAGGACGGAGTTTCTCTATCTTGACAGAAAGGAGCTTCCTACAGAGGAGGAGCACCTTGCGGCCTACAGATACGTTGTAAAGAAGCTGGAGGGCAGGCCGGTGGTTATCCGCACGCTCGATGTCGGCGGAGACAAGGTATTGAAGCACGGCGAGGATTTCGGCGAGACCAACCCTGCGCTTGGGCTTCGCGCCATACGGTTTAGCCTTAGGCACAGGGAGATATTCAAGACGCAGCTTCGCGCGATACTTCGGGCTAGCGCATTTGGCAAGATAAAGATAATGTTCCCGATGATATCGGGGCTTGAAGAGCTTATGAGGGCCAAGGCTGTTTTAAACGAGGCCAGAGAAGAACTTCGCGCCGAGGGCCACGGTTTCGATGAAAAGGTCGAGGTCGGTATAATGATAGAGGTCCCGTCTGCCGCTGCCATAGCCGACATACTTGCCGAGGAGGCCGATTTCTTCTCGATTGGCACGAACGACCTGGTGCAGTATTCGATAGCCATAGACAGGGTAAATGAGCATGTCGCGTATCTCTATGAGCCGCTTCATCCTGCAATACTCAGGTTGATAAAGGGTGTTGTCGATGCCGCCAAGAGGCGCGGCATAGAGGTAAGCGTGTGCGGCGAGATGGCCGGGGAGCCGGAGTACGCGCTTTTATTCCTGGGCATGGGCATAACCAAGCTCAGCATGAACGCCTTTTCGGTTTTGAAGGTCAAAAAGCTTATCCGCTCGGTAAGTTACGGCGAGTCCATGGAGCTTACCGTCAAGGTATTTGCCATGAAGACCGCAAAGGAGATAGAGGCATGCCTTGTGTCGCATCTAGCGGACTTTTATAAGGAAGAGTACATGATGTAGGCGGCCCCAGGGCCCTGCCGTGCGCGGCCCATCCTTACCCCACTGGTTCTTTTTATCCCCTGAAATCACCTGAAAAATATTGACAAATACCCGAAAATATTCAATAATATTGAATTCCGTAGGTCTTTACGATAATACAATTAAGGAGAATGACACCAAATGAGTGAGTATCTTTTTACATCCGAATCCGTTACAGAAGGGCATCCTGACAAGGTATCTGACCAGATATCCGACGCGGTCCTGGATGCGCACCTTACGGGCGATCCCAAGAGCCGTGTTGCCTGTGAAACGCTTGTTACGACCGGGCTTGTAGTAATAGCCGGCGAAATCACCAGCAAGACGACGGTAAACTACCAGGAAGTCGCGAGGCAGACCATAAAGGAAATCGGCTACGAAGGCTCGGGCATGAGGTTTGATTACGAGAGCTGCGGCGTTATCGTTACCGTTGGCAAACAGTCACCTGACATTGCCATGGGTGTAGACGAGGGTAAGGAAAAGGAGCAGGGCGCCGGAGACCAGGGGCTCATGTTCGGTTACGCATGCGACCACACCGAAGAGCTGATGCCGATGCCGATCGTTTTCTCCCACAGGCTTACAAAGAGGCTTGCGGAGGCAAGAAAGACAGGGGTGCTTAAGTATCTTAGGCCAGATGGCAAGAGCCAGGTGACCATACAGTACAAGGACTCGAGGCCCGTGTCTGTAGATACAATCGTTGTTTCCACGCAGCACACGCCCGAGGTATCGCAAAAGGATTTAATCGAAGGCGTGATGGAAGAGGTAGTGAAGAAGGTCATCCCGGCAAACCTTTTAAAGAAGGATACCAAGTATCACATCAACCCGACCGGGCGTTTCGAGATAGGCGGCCCTCACGGCGACTGCGGCGTTACCGGAAGAAAAATCATAGTCGACACCTACGGCGGCCACGGCAGCCACGGCGGCGGCGCGTTCTCTGGTAAGGACCCCTCTAAGGTCGACCGCTCTGCCTCTTATATGGCAAGATACGTTGCAAAGAACATCGTTGCCGCAGGGCTTGCCTCCGAGTGCGAGGTGCAGCTTGCCTACGCAATCGGTGTGGCTGACCCGGTAAGCGTCATGGTCGATACCTTCGGAACAGAGAAGGTGGCGGTCGATAAGATAGAGAAGCTCGTAAGTAAGCATTTTAAAATGAAGCCGGCAGACATCATCAGCGGCCTCAATCTCCTTAGGCCGATATACAGAAAGACCGCGGCGTACGGCCACTTTGGCAGGAACGAAGAGGGCTTTACCTGGGAAAAGACCGACAAGGCCGCTGCCCTTAAGGCAGACGCAGGGCTTAAGTAGGAACTGTGGCCCGCGCGCGGGCCGTTTGACGGATTTATAAAAAAACATTTCGGAGGAACGATGAAAAAGTTTGACGTAAAGGACATGAAGCTTGCCGATAAGGGCAGAAAGAGGATCGAGTGGGCAGAGATGGACATGCCGGTACTCAGGCGCATACAGAAGAACTTTGCCGCCAAGAAGACGTTGAAGGGCGTAAAGATAGCCGCGTGCCTTCACGTAACGACCGAGACGGCCAATCTGATGATAGCGCTAAAGGCCGGAGGCGCAGATGTTTCTCTTTGCGCATCCAACCCGCTTAGCACGCAAGACGACGTTGCCGCATCCCTTGTAAAGCATTTTGGCATATCCACCTACGCCATAAAGGGCGAGGACAACAAGACATATTACAAGCACTTGAACATAGTGCTAGATAAGCAGCCCAACATCACGATGGACGACGGCGCTGACCTTGTCTCCCTTCTTCATACGACAAGGAAAAAGGAAGCAGCCAATATCGTCGGCTCTACCGAGGAAACGACTACCGGAGTCATCAGGCTCAAGGCCCTTGCAAAGCAGGGGTTACTCAAGTTCCCGGTAATCGCCGTTAACGACGCCGCCACCAAGCACTTCTTCGACAACCGCTACGGCACCGGACAATCCACCATAGACGGCATCATAAGGGCTACTAACAGGCTTCTTGCAGGCTCTGTGTTCGTCGTGTGCGGCTACGGCTGGTGCGGCAAGGGTGTGGCGATGAGGGCCAGAGGCATGGGCGCAAACGTCATCGTAACCGAGATAGACCCGATAAAGGCGCTCGAGGCCGTAATGGACGGCTTCCGCGTAATGCCCATAGCCGACGCGTCCAGGGAAGGGGATTTCTTCTGCACGGTCACCGGCAATATCAACGTAATACGCAAAGAGCACTTTGCCAAGATGAAGGACGGCGCAATCGTTTCGAACTCCGGTCACTTTAACGTGGAGCTAGGCCTTGACGGCCTTAGAAAGCTTACGAAAAAGAGGAGAGAGATACGCGAATTTACCGAGGAGCATGTGATAAAGGAAGGGCAGCGCATATACGTCCTTGCAGAAGGCCGCCTTGTTAATCTTGCGAGCGCCGAAGGCCACCCGGCAAGTGTCATGGACATGAGCTTTGCCAACCAGGCCATGAGCGCTGCGTATCTTGTCCAGAGGGGCGCGAAGCTCGAGCGTGAAGTCTACACCGTTCCCGAGGAGATAGACAAGGAAATCGCCAGGATGAAGCTCATAACGCTTGGCGTAAAGATAGACGTTCTCACGGCCGAGCAGAAAAAGTACCTCGCGTCATGGGAGATGGGCACATAGCAATTGGCGGCGTTTTTTGCAGCCGTTGCCAATGCCGGCTGTTTTTGATATAATAAAAGAATAGGCCGGATAATCGAATATAACGGGCCTTTTGCACGGTACGCGCGGCTTCCGCGCGTTGGCACAAAGGCCCGTATGCGTATAGACACCATGAAAAAAAAGCTCGCTTTCATATTGATAGTTCTGGCGGTTGGCGCGGTTTCGGGGTGCGCCCCGAAGAAAGACGCGTATCTGCCGGCGCCCGTGTATTTCGAAAAGGGTATGAGCAGTTATTTTGCCGGTATGTACGGGGAGTCGGAGACCAACTTCAAGGCCATACTCGAGAGCGACCCGCTTAGCCCAGAGGCAGTCGAGGCCATGCTCATACTTGCGGACGTGTATTATACCAAGGAGGAGTACGAGAGCGCGGCCCTTTATTACACGAACTTCTACTCCATGCACCCCGGGCACCCGAGGGCCGAGTACGCGCTATTTCAGAAGGGCATGAGCAATTTTCTAGAGATGGGGCCCGTTGACCGCGACCTGGCGTCAGCGAAAAAGGCCCTCATAGCCTTCGAGGACCTTACCAGGGATTATCCTGGCGGCGTGTACGCGCCAAAGGCCGCTGACATGGTGGTATTTATAAAGAAACGTCTTGCCGAAAACGAGCTCATCGTAGGCAGGTTTTATCTAAAGGCAAAAAACTATAAGGGCGCTCTCTTGAGGTTCGGGTATCTTCTTGACCAGTACCCGGATTCGGGTTTTTCGGATTCGGCCCTTTTCTTCATAGGCGAGACCTATGGCAAACTCGGGGAAACAAGGCTTGCCGACGAGGCGTATTTATCTCTCGTTAATTCATACCCTGAGAGCCGCTATGTTTCAAAGGCAAGAAACAGGATATCGGCGCAGCAGGGAAGTTAGCCTTGACCGCGTGGCATTTGTGCTTGCCGTAACCGAGTTTATTGTGGTATTTTAAGGTTTCCTGCCGGCGCGTGCTTGCTACGTCGGTAAAATTCCAACTTAGGGGGCTTTGAGATGGCAGATTGGCAGGAACACTACGAGCTTGGCAAGAAAACATTCAGGGAAAATAACTACGCCGAAGCCCTTGTGCACCTTGAAAAGGTGGTGAAGGAGAAGGCGACCTTTGCCGACATCCATAACATGCTCGGCATCATTTACTATAACGCAAACCGCAACGACGAGGCCATAAGGGCCTTTTCCCAGGCCATCCGGCTAAATCCACGTTATACCGAAGCGTCTCTTAACCTGGCCGTTGTTTATAACGAGCTCGGGCAGTTCGACAAGGCGCAGGAGGTATATGCCCTGGCAAAGACCTCTGTAGCGGAACCTGATAAAAGCGCAAAGGATAAGGACGCATACCTTGACCCGTACGTGAAGGGCAAGCTCGCGAACATGCACGCTGAGCTCGGTAACATCTATAAGGACGTAGGGCGTTACGACGAGGCTGTTTATGAGTACGGCATGGCGCTTAAGCTTCGACCCGATTTTGTGGATATAAAGGTCGCCCTCGGTACCGTTTACAGGGACACAAAGGAGATAGGGAAGGCCATAAAGTGCTTCAAGGATGCCATAGATATCAGAAAAGAGTACTGGCCTGCGTACGTGCAGCTTGGGCTAACGCATTATACCTCCGGAGACGAGGGTAGCGCCAAGGAGGAGTGGCTAAAGGTGCTTAGCAAGAACCCGGGCCACAAGCTCGCCAATATGTACCTTGCCATGCTAGATAAGAAAAAGAAGTAAGCGCGGCGTATTGGATAGTAAAAGAATTAAAGGCCCTGTCAAAGAGACAGGGCCTTTTTTATTGGATGCAATGCGGCGTCTGGCAGGGGGGGCTGTGCTATTTGCCCTTCAAGAGTTCTTCGACCGTGTCCTTTGCGGCCTTTATGGCCTCTGTAATCCTGCTTGTATCCTTACCTCCGGCCTGCGCCATGTCTGGCTTTCCGCCGCCCTTGCCGCCAATCATCGGGGCAAGGCGCTTTATTATTTCTCCGGCACTGATGCGCTTTGTTATGTCGGGTGTGACAGATGCAAGCAGCATTGCCTTGCCGTCTATTGCAGCCGCAAGCACAACGACACTTTGCTTTGCGTTGGCCTTTAGCGCGTCGGAAATGGTTCTTAGCGCCTCTGTTGCGTCGGCCTCAACGACAGCGGCAACGAGGTTTACGCCTAGCACATCGATAGAGCTCTTTGCTAGCGTATCGGCAAGGCCCGAGTCCTTTTTGCTCTTTATAGATGAAAGCTCTCTCTCGATCTCCCGCTGCGACTCGATGAGTTTTAAGACTTTGTCCTTAACGTCGGCCCTGGAGCCCTTTAGCACGGCTGCTATTTCGTTTAGCGTGTCCTCGGCGAGGTTAAACGACTTTATCGCGCCGTCGCCTGTAGTGGCCTCGATTCTCCTTACCCCTGATGCAACCGAGCCCTCGGAGGTTATTTTTATGAGCCCTATGTCGCCTGTCATGGCAACGTGCGTGCCGCCGCAAAGCTCGGCGCTCACGCCTGGCACGGTGACCATGCGAACTGTGTCCCCGTACTTTTCACCGAAAAAGGCGAGGGCGCCTTTTTCTATCGCCGTCTTGTGGGAAAGTATCTCGGTCGTTACCGGAATATTTTCGCGTATTACGGCATTTATTCTCTCTTCCATGGCGCGTATGTCCTCGCGCGTTAGAGGCGAAAAATGGTTAAAGTCGAAGCGGAAACCCTCGGGGGTGACGAGCGAGCCTGCCTGTCTTACGTGTTTGCCGAGCACGTTTCTAAGTGTCGAGTGCAGAAGATGCGTGGCAGTGTGGTTTCTGCAGGTTGCTGCGCGTTTTTCGAGGTCAGGGATAAGCTCCGCGTCCAACCCTGCGGTTATAGCGCCTTCTTCAACTGTGCAGATGTGGACAAACAGCTTCTCCGATGCCTTTTTGGTGTCTAGCACGCGTATACTGAAGCCTTTGCCTATGATTACGCCCGTATCGCCTGATTGTCCGCCGCCTTCGGCGTAGAAGGGGGTTTCCGGCGTTGTTATTGCCACCTTGTCGCCCTTCTTGGCGCTTTCCGCGAGAGCGCCGTTCTTGAGAATGCCGCTTATCTTACTTGATGTCACGTCCATGTGGTAGCCCGTGAACACGGAGGTAAGGCCTTTTTCTACGAGCACAGAGTAGCCTGCCTCGCCAACCGAGCCCTCGGCCATGCCTTTCCACGACTGCCTGGCCATTTCCTTTTGCTTTTCCATCTCTGTAGTGAAGCCGTCCTCGTCGACCGAGAAGCCGTCCTTTTTGACTATATCGGCGGTGAGATCTATGGGGAAGCCGTATGTGTCGTAGAGCTTAAAAGAGAAGGCGCCGTCGACAACGGTCTTTTTGGCTTTTTTCATTGAGGCTACTTCTTCGTTAAGCATCGAGAGCCCGCGCTCGAGGGTTTCGAGGAAACGTTCCTCTTCGCTAACCGTCGCGTTCTTTATTATTTCAACTGAACGGCCAAGAGTGGGGTACGCGTCCTTCATCGTGTCAATGACAGCGAGAGCGGCCTTGTAGAGAAACGGCTCGGTTAATCCGAGGAAGCTGCCGTGGCGTATGGCCCTGCGCATTATGCGGCGAAGCACGTAGCCGCGTCCTTCGTTAGACGGCAACAGGCCGTCGCATATAAGGAATGCCGTTGCCCTTGCGTGGTCTGCGATTGCCTTTATGGACACGTCCTTTTCGCTGTCTTTGCCGTATCTCACGCCTGATGCATCTTCGATTGCCGCTATTATAGGCGCAAAGAGGTCTGTGTCGTAGTTGCTCTTTTTTCCCTGCACGACGCAAGAGAGCCTTTCAAGCCCCATTCCCGTGTCTATACTGGGTTTTGGAAGCGGCGTCATGGCGCCCTTTTCGTCCCTGTTAAATTGCATGAACACGAGGTTCCATATCTCAAGGAACCTGTCGCAGTCGCATCCGACGGAACAGGACGGCTTGCCGCAGCCTATGTCTTGCCCCTGGTCTATGAGTATCTCCGAGCACGGGCCGCAGGGGCCTGTATCTCCCATGCTCCAGAAGTTGTCTTTCTCGCCAAGCCGTACTATTTTAGAGGAGGGGAGCTTGATTTTATCTTTCCAGATTTCCGCTGCCTCGTCGTCCTCGGTAAATACCGTTGCGTAGAGTTTGTCGGAGGGAAGTTTCATTTCCTTTGTAAGGAATTCCCAGGCATACTCTATGGCTTCGGTCTTGAAGTAGTCGCCAAAGGAGAAGTTCCCGAGCATCTCGAAGAATGTATGATGCCTCGCGGTCCTTCCGACGTTTTCGAGGTCGTTGTGTTTGCCTCCGGCGCGCACGCACTTCTGGCAGCTTGCAGCGCGCGTATAGGGGCGTTTATCCTCGCCGGTGAAGACGCGTTTGAACTGCACCATGCCGGCGTTTGTAAAGAGAAGTGTCGGGTCTGCTTCCGGGATAAGGGCAGATGAGTCTACGGGAGAGTGGTTTTTGTCCTTAAAGTATTCGAGGAATTTCCTTCTAATGTCTTTTGCTCGCATCCTTATTCCACCGTAAGTCTTTTATTCGCCGTCGTCGGCGCTGCTTTTTATTGCCGCCTTTATGGCGTCGTACGAAAAACCGCGCGAGGCAAGGAACCTTGCTGTGCGCATCTCAAATTCCCTCTCGGGCATTTCGCGTGCCCGTTTGGCGTTCTTTTTTCTGTACCGCCCGGCAGCCTCTATCGCCGAAGCGAGCTCGTCGTCCTTGCCAATCGAGGCGGTCGCGGTCTTTACTGTCTCGTCGGCAACGCCTTTGCGCCTGAGCTCGGCCTGAATCTTGAGCATGCCCCAGTTTTTCGAGCGTAGTCTGCTTGAGGCGAGGTTTAGAGCGAAGTTTTCGTCGTTTATGTAGCCGTGTTCCTTGAGGCGTTTGACGGCAGTATCCTGTTCTTCGCCGTCAAAGCCCTTTTTTACGAGTTTTTCGCGTATTTCCGCCTCTGAGTGCGCTCTAAGGGCTAGCATTCTCAGCGCACTGTCAAAGGCCGATACCCTTGGCCGTCCGGCGCCGTCAGACTTAGCGCGCGGCATGCCTTAGAAGCGTTCGATACCCGAGGAGCCGCCAGCGCCTGTGCCGCCGCCGGCAGTGCCGCCGCCGGTGCCGCCGCTTGGCTCTCCGCCGCCCTCACCCCAAACGCTCGAATCGTCTCCGCCGGATATGCCCTTGAATTTGAGGGCGAAGTCGTCGGGGTTGGTTGCCTGTCTAATGGCCTCGTCGTAGTCGATGTGTCCCTTCTTCAGAAGCGACATGATAGATTGGTCGAATGTCTGCATGCCGTACGTGGTAAAGCCCTTTGATATGGCGTCGTGGATTTCCTTTGTTTTCTCCTTGTCCACGATGCATTCTCTGACCCTTGATGTACTGACCAGAACCTCGACTGCCGGAACTCTCGACGTGCCGTCCACCTTTGGCAGCAAGCGCTGCGAGATGACGGCCTTTAGGACTCCGGCAAGCTGTATTCTTATTTGCTTTTGCTGGTACGGAGGGAAGACTGAGACTATGCGGTTTACTGTTTCCATCGCGTCGATTGTGTGGAGCGTTGAGAGCACAAGGTGCCCTGTCTCTGCCGCGGTGAGGGCGATTTCTATTGTTTCCACGTCCCTCATCTCTCCGACCATGATGACGTCGGGGTCTTGTCTTAGCGCGCCTCTTAGCGCCTCTGCGAAGCTGTTGGTGTCAACGCCTATTTCCCTCTGATTTATGATGCAGCGTTTATCCCTGTGAAGGAACTCTATGGGGTCTTCGATGCTGATGACGTTGCACGAGCGGTTGTTGTTTATGTGGTCGAGCACGGAGGCGAGGGTGGTGGACTTTCCGCTTCCGGTGATGCCGGTTACGAGAATGAGGCCGCGCATTTCCTGCGCGATTTTTTCGAGCACCTTGGGCAGATGGAGCTCTTCGAAGGTGAGTATCTGCACCGGGATGACCCTTAGCACTATTCCAGCCGCGCCGCGCTGCTGGAATATGTTAACCCTGAACCTTCCAAGCCCGGGAACGCTGTACGCGATATCTGCCTGGTGGCTTTTTTTGTAGACTTCCTTTTGCGTGTCGTTCATTATCTTCATCGCCGCCTGGAGCACGTCTTCCGGCGACAACCGCGGATGGTTCTTTAGAGGGATGAGCTTTCCGTAAACCCTCATGATGGGCGGAAGCCCGGACTTTATGTGCACGTCAGAGGCCTGTTCCTTGACGGCCTGGTTAAGGATTGATGCCAAATCGATAGGGGCCGGTGTAGACATTTTATTTTTCCTCCTTCTTTGTGGTCGTAGGTTTGCCTATGCCAAAGTGTTCGAATATCTTTGCCGAGAGCTCTTTTGCCTTCTGCGGGTTTTCCTTTAGAAACGTCTTTGCGGCCTCTCTGCCCTGGCCGATACGTTCGCTGCCGTAGGAGAACCAGGAGCCGCTTTTTTCGATGACGTTAGAGACTACGCCGAGGTCTATAAGGTCGCCTTCCTTGGATATGCCCTCGTTGAATATTATGTCGAACTCTGCCTCTCTAAAAGGCGGAGCAAGCTTGTTCTTTACCACCTTTACTCTCGTCCTGTTGCCGATGATTTCATCGCCGTTCTTTATCTGCCCGGTCTTACGGATGTCCATTCTAAGCGACGCGTAAAACTTAAGGGCATTTCCTCCGGTGGTCGTTTCCGGGCTTCCGTAGAACACGCCTATTTTATGGCGTATCTGGTTTATGAATATCATGCAGGTTTTGCTTTTGCTGATGGTCGCGGTGAGCTTTCTAAGGGCCTGGCTCATAAGGCGTGCCTGGAGCCCCATGTGGGAGTCTCCCATCTCACCCTCTATTTCGGCCTTTGGCACAAGTGCTGCTACCGAGTCTATTACTATAAGGTCCACTGCGCCGCTTCTAACGAGCATGTCCGCTATTTCAAGGGCCTGCTCTCCGGTGTCCGGCTGCGAGAGAAGGAGCTCGTCTGGGTTGACGCCAAGCTTTTTCGCGTATTCGATGTCAAGGGCGTGCTCCGCGTCCACGAACGCCACGGTGCCGCCGGTTTTTTGCGCCTCGGCGGCTATGTGGAGCGTAAGGGTTGTCTTGCCGGACGACTCGGGGCCGTATATCTCCACTATCCTTCCGCGCGGCACTCCGCCGATGCCAAGCGCTATGTCCAGGGAAGGCGAGCCGCTTGGTATGGTCGCTATCTCTGCTGTCTGTACGCCTTCGCCAAGGCGCATGATAGCGCCCTTGCCAAACTGCTTTTCAATCTGCGTTATGGCAAGCTCTATGGCCTTGCCCTTTGTGGACGCTTGGGCTGCGGTTGCCTGCTGCGGCTGTTTTGCTGACATTGGTTGTTCTCCGGCGCTTTTTTTGGTTTCTTTTGCCAAGTCTCTATCCTCCAAGCTTTACGGTACTAAGCGGCGTGTGCAGCGCGCCGTCTGGTTTCAGCGCGCTTTTAAAGAGCGTTATTTCCGTTACCTTCCACGCGGCCTCGAACTTTACGTCCGGTTTTTCGATTGCCTCGCGTATTCCTTTTCCAGCCGCTTTCTCCCTGACCCTGCAAAGCGTCAGGTGAGGGGAGAACGGTTTATCGTTCTTTGGGATTGCCAGTTGGGCAAGCCCTTTGTCAATCGCGGCATGCAGGCTTTTTAGCGCCCCGCTGCCGTCTATGCCCACCCATACTACCCGTGGAGATTTGGGCGAGGGGAATGCGCCGATTCCTTTGGCCGTGATATCGAACTCCGTCGCATGTTTTGCCGCTTCCTGCAGTGTTCGCGATATCTTCTCTATGTCAGCATCCTCGATGTCGCCGAGGAACTTTATCGTAACGTGCATGGTTTCCGGCTTCGACCATGATATTGCCTTGATAGGGCAGAGCGTTTTAAGTGTCTCAAGAAGACGCTTCAGGCCTTTTTTTGTTTCTTCCGGTATCTCTATCGCTATAAAGGCCCGTATCTTTGCCAAAACTACCTAGCCGGCTATGAACTTTTTAAGCAACCAAACGGCTTTTGAAGCGGTCTTTTTCCTGATTGCCGTTCTCGAGCCTTTGAAGTTGAACCTTTGGACGCGAAGCCTTTTTCTGTCGCAAACTGCTATATATACCGTTCCTACGGGCTTGTCTTTTGTGCCGCCAGAAGGGCCTGCGATGCCGGTAACAGCCGCGGCGTAGCCGGCTTTCAGTTTTTTTAGCGCCCCTTTTGCCATAAGCGCTGCGGTTTGCTCTGATACCGCGCCGCTTTTTCTTATTACCGAAGCCTTTACGTCGAGGATATTTGTCTTTACGCCGTTACCGTATGCCACTATCGAGCCTTGAAACCACTTTGAGCTTCCGGGCACTTCCGTAAGCATGGCGCCGATGAGCCCGCCTGTGCACGATTCCGCCAGCGCAAGCGTTTCTCCGGAGGCAGCCATTATCTTTGCCAGTATCTTTGCCTCGCGTGCGCTCATAAAACGTATTTTATGACGACCTGGGCAAGTATATTTGCGTATATCCCTGCTGCCACGTCATCCAAAACGATTCCCAATCCCCCCGGCACCCGCTTGTCTAGCAGGCCCACGGGGTAGGGTTTAAGGATATCAAAAAACCTGAAAAGAATAAAGCTTAATATTACGTTGGTCAAGTTGAAGGGGATAAACAGGGTTGCCGCGGCAAACCCGGCTATTTCGTCGCAAACGACCTTGCCGGGGTCTTTTTTCCCGAGCAGCTTTGCGGCCTCGTCTGCCAGGTATATGCTGACGATAATGATCGCAGCTACCACGACAACCGCAGCCGGGGTTACGAGCTTCGATATGCCGAAAAATACCGGTATGCCCCAGAGCGTGCCGAAGGTGCCGGAGGCCACAGGCATGTATCCCAGGTACGTGCCCGATGCGAAAAACATTATGGCGCGATTTTTTGGCGTGTTCATAGGGGCGGTCATGGCATGTTTTAGAACATGAACCTCCTCATGTGGATGTTGATTAAGAGCGCGATAGCTATCATTGTAGAGAGGAGAAACGACCCTCCGTAGCTTAGAAACGGCATGGGCACTCCAACGACCGGCAAAAACCCGATGACCATGAAGGCGTTCATTGTGACGTGCCAGAATATCAAAGCCGTGAAGCCAAATGCCAGGAGAAAGCCGAAGCGGTCCTTTGATTTGTTTGCGATGTCTATGCCGCGAAGTATGAGCACCATGAAAAGGAACATGACGACGATTGCGCCCAGGAACCCCCATTCTTCCGCAAAGACAGGGAAGACGAAGTCCGTGTGGTGTTCGGGCAGAAAGTATAGCGAGCCCTGTGTGCCCTGCAGGTAACCTTTGCCGGTGAAGCCGCCGGAGCCTATGGCAATCTTGGATTGGAATGTGTGGTATCCGGAGCCCAGCGGATCCATGGACGGGTCTATGAAGCTTAAAAGCCGCGCCTTTTGATAGTCCTTGAGGAAGCGCCATGCAAATGGTATGAATGCGGCCATGGACACGCATGTCAGGATGAGTGCTACCCAGGTTACCCTGACTATGAGTATCATCGAGACGGCTATTGCCGCAAGTATTAACCCTGTGCCGAGGTCTGGTTGCTTTGCTATGAGAAGAAACGGCACGATGAATATTAGCCCCGGTATGATGAGTTCCCTTATGCCGAGCCCCCATCTGTCGGCCTTTTTCTTGGAGAGGTATGCTGCAAGCGCTATTATGAGGGCGATTTTTGCCAGTTCCGAGGGCTGTATGTTCATGAACCCGAGCGAGAGCCACCTCTTTGCCCCTGCTATTCTCGTGCCGGCGATGAGCACCAGAACGAGGCTTGCAATTGATATGCCGTAGATGTGGTACGCGAACTTCTCGATTGTCGAGTAGCTTATGAGGATAAGCGGCAGCGAAACGATAAGGCCGATTATGAACCACGTAAGCTGCTTTGCGTAGAAAGGAGTGTCTTCGAGCCTCGTTGCGCTGTAGATGTTAAAGAGCCCGATGACGGCGAGCGAGAAGGTCACGGCAACGAGAAAAAAGTCTATTTGCGACAAATGGCGGCGGTCAATCATGCGCTTCTTCCGTTTTCTTTTTTTCCGGCAGCACTGCCGCCTCAGGCGCTGCCGTGCCTTCGGCCGGTTTTTTGTCTGCGGGCGCGGTATTTTCGGCCTGGGCAGGCGCCGTAGCCTTCGAAGGCGCTGTCTTTTCCGTTTTTTGAATTACCGGTTTTGCCTGTTCGGTTATAGCGTCCTTTTTAAGGTACGCGCGTATGACCTTTAGCGCAACAGGGGCCGCTGCCCTTGCTCCGAACCCTCCGTGCTCTACGATGACGGCAACGGCGATTTTCGGGTCGTCAAACGGCGCAAACCCGACAAAGAGCGCGTGGTCGCGGTTCTTGTATGCTATTTTAGATATGTCGCGGATTCTTTCGGTCATTCTTCTTACCTGCGCTGTGCCGGTCTTTCCGGCTATCTTTAGAGAGGGGTCGTTTATGGAGCCTGCTGTGCCGCCTTCCTCGATTACAACGCCTCTGAGCGCATTTCTCACGACCTCGATATTTTCCGGGGATGCGTCCAGTGTGCGCCGTATTTTTGGCATGAATTGTTCTATGACCTCGCCGTTAACTGACTCTATGCTCTCGATGAACCCGGGGGCGTAGACGTCGCCGCCGTTGGCTATGGCAGCGTAGAGTATCGCAAGCTGGAGAGGGGTGGCGAGCACGTAGCCTTGTCCAACGGTTATGGGAATGGTCTCGCCTTCTATCCACTGCTTGCCGTAGGTCTTCATCTTCCAGTCTTTGGTCGGTATGAGCCCGACCTGTTCGCCTCTTAATTTGATGCCGGTTTTTTCGCCAAGCCCAAAGTCCTTTGCGTATTTAGCTATGTTGTCGACGCCTGTCTTAAGCCCTGCCTGGTAGAAGAATGTGTCGGAGGATTCCACTATGGCCCTGTGCACGTTGATGGAGCCGTGCCCGGATGGCTTCCAGTCCCTGAAGTCTCTGTTGCCGAACCTGAATGAGCCGCCTGAATATATCTTTGTATCGGGTTTGATAGTGCCTGTTTCAAGAGCTGCGAGCGCGGTTACCGGCTTGAAAGTGGAGGCAGGGGGGTAAGAGCCCTGTACCGCCCGGTTCGTAAGCGGGTCTGCCTCGTCCTCGGTAAGCGTTTTCCAGTCTTCTTCGGATATGCCGTATGACATCAGGTCAGGAGGAAACGACGGCGTGCTAACTAGCGCAAGAATCCTGCCGCTTTTCGGGTCTATGGCAACGACCGCTCCGCGCTCTTTTCCAAGGCCTTCCCACGCGGCCCTTTGTGTTGGGTAGTCTATGGTAAGGCGCACGGTGTGTCCGGGCGAGGGGGCAATCTTCTTTATCGTTCTTATCGGGCGGCCGTGCGCGTCGACCTCGACCTGTCTGCCGCCGTGCACGCCTTTTAGCGTTGCCTCGAAGGAGCTCTCCATGCCGAACTTTCCTATGAAATCGCCTGGCGCGTAGACACCCCCGGCGTCCGCGTTCATGCTGACAAGCTCGGTTGAGTTTATCTCGGAGACGTAGCCCAGCACGTGGGCCATGGCCTCTGCGCCTTCGATATAGGTTCTTCTCGGCTCGGCCTCGACATACACGCCGTGCAGCTCGTACTCGTGCATGGTAATGGCAGCCATTTCATCCCATCCGATGTCGCTTTTTATCTTGATGGGGTTATAGGGGGCGCGCTTTTTCTTTTCCTTGGCGATTTTGTCGTCCAGGTATTTAGGGTCTATGCCTGCGCGCGTTGAGAGGAAAGTGCGCGTAAAGTCCATGTCGTTTACGTCTTCGGGTACGACGTAGAGGGTGAAGCTAGGCTTATTTTCGGCAAGAAGCGTTCCGTTTGCGTCGTAGACCATCCCTCTTGCCGCGTAGTTCTTTATGAGGCGTATCCTGTTGTTCATGGAGAGGTCGCCGAAGTAGTCGGAGTTCATAAGCTGCAGGTGCCAGAGCCTTCCGGCGATGATTATGAACGCGGCTATGACGAGGCCTGTTACCCAGACTGTTCTTGCTCTTAGCTCTGCCGGATCCTTTTCTCCGATGAATCCGCTCATATGGAGTCCTTATTCGTATGGCCGTAGAGCTTTGGCGCAGGGAGCCTGTCGAAGAGGTTGAAGATAAAGGGCGCGAGTATGCCGGTAAAGGCCGCTACCGGCACCGTGTGGAGCAGAAACGATGTTGCCTGTATGCCGATAGAGTTAAGGACCAGGAGCGTGCATATGCCCTTTGAGAGCGCGGCAACGGCCGAGGCCGCGGCCTTCACGGGCGTTGATTCGAAGCGCAGCTTCAATCTGATAAGGTACGTGACGCCGTAGAGCACGGCGAAGGCGAAGGAGGTGGAGCCGATTACGTTGCCGTAGAACGTGTCCTCGATGTAGCCCAGGCAGAAGGCGAGGAACGCGCCCGATGCGGACGGGCGGTTATATGCCGTGTAGAAGACAGAGAGGAGCACGACGTCTGGCAGCGGTATAGATGGCGCAATCGTGGTCTTTATGGAGAGGAACACGAGCGCTACCGGTATGTATGTTATGTAGTCCTTCATGTCTTTTTCCCCAAAGGCGGCTGCGGCGCTGGCTTGGGCTTTTGCCCCTTGTTTTTGGCCTTTTTCTCTTTCTCCTCGGTATTTAGTGGCAGGCTCTGGCGGCTGGTTATTATGAGCACGCTTTCTATTTTGGTTATGTCTGCCGCCGGGTTGACGATTATGTTCTTGAAGAACTTATCCTCGGACTCCCGTACTTCCGCTACCTTTCCTACGATAAGGCCCTTTGGGTATATGCCTGCGAGCCCTGCGGTAATAACGACATCGTCCTTGGCCGCGTCATCGAGCATTTTTACGTAATTTAAGCGAAGCGCCCCTGTGTTGTCGCCTTCGACAACGCCCTTTACGCGGGTTCTCTGGATGGTTACGTCTATGTTCGACCGCGGGTCCGTCAGTAGCAGTACCCTGGACGTAGACCTCGTTACCTCTACCACGCGGCCGATGACGCCCTCCGGCGTTACTACCGCCATGTCCGTGTCTATGCCGTCTTTGATGCCCTTGTTTACCAGGAACGTCCTTGCCCAGCCGCCGCCCAGGTTAAGGCCGCTAAATGCCACTATATCGGCTGTGACAGTGGCAGTGGTTTGTTCCTGCAGTCCGCGCGAGTATATGCCGAGCTCTTCAGCTCTCTTTGCGTGGATGAGGGTTTCTTTGAGCGCGTTGTTTTCTGCGGTGAGTTCGTCGACTTTGTTTTTTAGCCCGGCGTTCTCGTCTCTTAGGCCAATAAGGTATATGTAACCGTTCCATACGCCGGCTATGGCGCTGCCGGTGGAAGAGCTTACCTGCTGTATGGGCCTCGATACGGCGAGGATGACCGTGCCGACGATTCTCTCGCCGCCAGTTCCACGCTCCGAGGTCGTTACCATGTGGAGCGATATCAGCGATAGAAATACCGATACGAAAAGCACATGGTATCTCTTGAGGTAGGCAAGCATTGCTTTTAGTTGGGAATTGTGACTTCCCTTATAAGCTTGATGTCATCGAGGGCTTTTCCGGCGCCTTTGACAACGCAGGTGAGCGGGTCCTCGGCTATTGTCACGGGCAGCTTTGTTTCGTCCCTGAGTATCACGTCAAGGTTCTTCATGAGAGCGCCGCCTCCGGCAAGCACGATGCCTTTATCCACCATGTCTGCGGCGAGTTCCGGCGGTGTGGTCTCCAGCACCTGCTTTATGGCCTCGACCAGGGCATTTAGCGGCTCGTTTAGTGCCTCGCGTATCTCGTGCGAGGATATCTCTATCGTCGCCGGTATGCCGGTTACGAGGTTCGAGCCCTTTATCTCCATCATCACGACCTCGTCCTCCGGAAGACACAGGCCGTACTCCATCTTTATCGTCTCCGCTACGCCGGTGCCTATGGCGAGGTTGAACTTTCTCTTGATATACTGCACTATGGCCTCGTCGAACTTGTCGCCTCCGACGCGAAGCGACTTCGCCCTGACTATTCCGTAGAGCGATATGACAGCTATCTCGGAGGTTCCGCCGCCGATGTCGACTATCATGTTGGCGGATGGTTCGGTGATTGGCAGCCCGGCGCCGATTGCGGCGGCCATTGGCTCTTCTATAAGGTAGACCTCACCGGCTCCGGCCGAGTACGCCGATTCTCTGACGGCCCTCATCTCTACCTGCGTTATGCCGGATGGCACTCCGACGATGATGCGCGGCCTTACGAGAAGGCGCCGGTTATGCACTTTCGCGATGAAGTACTTTAGCATTTCTTCCGTTACCTCGAAGTCGGCGATGACGCCGTCCTTTAGGGGGCGAATGGCAGAGATGTTGCCAGGAGTTTTTCCGAGCATAGCCTTTGCCTCTTTGCCGACCGCGAGAACTTTCTTGGCGCCGCCTTCGCTGCGTTTAACGGCAACGACCGAGGGCTCGTTTATCACGATGCCTTTGCCTTTTACGAATATAAGGGTGCTTGCCGTGCCAAGATCTATTGCGAGATCGTTTGAGAAAAGACCGAGTAGATAGTTAAACATGGTTCTCCTTGTAGGTTATTACCCGAAATATTTCTTTATCGTATCAGATTGGTTCGGCGCTTGGCAAGCGGAAAATTTTTCAAAATGGTTGAATTTATGTAGAAAATCTATTAACATACTGCCTTGTCCAAAACCCCGGAACACGGCGCATGGTATCGAAGCGTATTGTTTTGGCGGTGCTTTTGTGAAGGATTGTAAAATATCTCAAGGAGGTTTTTGATAAATGCTCGAATTTATGCGGAAAAGGCGCAATTCAACGCTGCTGCTCGTTGTATTTGCGGTCATAATACTTGTGTTTTTGTTCTTTGGTCTCGGGCCGCCCGGCAACGTGGATAGCGAGAAGTCGCTCTTTGCAACAGTCAACGGCGTTAAGATACCGGCCTCGGCCTATAACGCGGCTTACAAAAGAGAGCTCGATAATTATAAGTACATGTACGGCGACAAGCTCGACTCGAAGATGCTCGAAAAGCTCAATTTGCGTAAAACCGTCGGCGACATGCTCATAAACAGGACACTCATACTGACCATGGCCAAGAAGGAAGGTGTCGAGGCCGGCAGGGACGATGTTCGAAACGAGATAATGAAGAACCAGATATTTCAGAAGGACGGCGCCTATGACCTGAACCTCTATCTGAACATACTTTCTTCAAGTGGCGTAAAACCCGAGGACTATGAGGAGAGCGTTAAGGAGGAGCTTATCATCAGGAAGTTAAGGGAGCGCGTTATCGCAGACATAAAGGTGACAGACGATGATGTGAAGACGCTCTACGGTAAGCAGAACCGCGAGATATCGTTTAAGTACGCAGAGGCCGCGCCCTCTGGCTTTAAGTCCCAGATGACCGTTACCGATGCCGAGGCCGCGGAGTATCTAAAGGTAAACGGCGATGCCTTCATGGTTCCGGACAAGGTCAAGGCCGTGTACGCGTCTATAGACAAGGCCGTTGCCGCAAGGTCTGTAAAAGTCACAGATAAGGATATGAAGGATTATTATACCGAGAATATCGAGAAGTACCGGCTGCCCGCGGAGTTCAAGGCCCGCCACATTCTTTTGAGGGTCAACAGGGACGCTTCTGGCAAGGTGGATGAAAAGGACAAGGCTTCAAAGAAAACTAAGATGGACGGCATCGTCGAGCGCCTTAAAAAGGGCGAGGACTTCGCTGTTCTTGCAAAGGAGTTTTCCGACGACCCCGGCAGCGCTGCCGAGGGCGGTGACCTCGGGTACCTCAGGCTCGAGCAGATGGTTGCGCCGTTTGCCAATGCCGTGAGCATGCTTAAGATAGGCGAGACAAGCCCTGTCGTGGAAACGGACTTCGGGCTGCATGTGATAAAGCTCGAGGCCATAAAGCAGGAGAGCGTAAAGACCTTTGATAGTGTTAAGGCTGAAATAGGCTCGGTATTGAAGACCATAAAGTCAACGGATGCCGCTGGCAGGCTTGTAGAGGAGATTGCCGGCGTGCTAAGGGCCGAGTCGTCCGTTGCAAAGATAAAGACCGAGGCTTCAAAGCGAGGAGCGGTTGTTGTAGAAACAGGATTTATAACCGAGAATGACGCTAATGCGGAACTACTAAAGCACAAGGGCATTGCAGACGCAGTATTTATGACGGACAAGGGCGCTGTGACAGGCATTATAGACGAGGGCAGCAGGCTCTACGTGGCTAAGGTGCTCGACAGGATAGACCGCCACGTGCCGCCTATAAAGGATATAATGGCCTCTGTAAAGGACATGGCAAAGGCCGAGAAGGCAGTAAAGGCCGCTTCGGCAAAGGCTTCCGAGTTATTGGAGCTTTTAAAGGGCGGTATGAGCATTGACGAGGCAGCAAAGAAGCTTGGCCTTAAGTCCGGGAAGACGGCATATACGTCGTACTCAAAGGGCGCGATACCGGAGCTTAAGCTATCGGGCGTAAGAAACGACGACCTGTTTGCGCTTAGCAAGGAGAACCCCTATTACCGCGAGCCCATTGAGTCGGCAGGGTCGTTCTACGTGCTTGCCTTCGGCGATGCGAAGGCAGCTGACATGAGCGGCTTCGAGGCAAAGAAGACCTCGGTTGCCGATTGGCTGCTGACGGTTAAGAAGAAAGAGGCAATGGACAAGTGGCTCGAGGATGCAAAGGCCAAGGCAAAGATAAAGGTGAACGAGAACTACCTGTAGCGCGACTTTACTGGCTTTGCGAGGGGATGGTATAGATGAGAGTAACGAGGATGTTTTTACCGACACTTAAGGAGTCGCCCTCCGATGCCGAGGTCGTGAGCCACAAGCTCATGGTCAGGGCCGGCATGATAAGGAAGGTGGCGGCAGGCATATATAACCTGCTGCCTATGGGGCTTCGCGTCATACAGAACGTCGAGAAGATAGTAAGGGAAGAGATGAACCGCTCCGGAGCCCAGGAAGTCGAGATGCCTGTGGTGCTCCCGGCAGAGCTTTGGCAGGAGAGCGGCAGGTGGGGCTTCTACGGCAAGGAGCTTCTAAGGCTAAAGGACCGCCACGATAGGGACTTCTGCCTTGGCCCCACGCACGAGGAGATAATCACCGACATGGTAAGAAATGAAGTCCGCTCTTACCGCGACCTTCCGTTGAACCTCTATCAGATACAGACCAAGTTCCGTGACGAGATACGCCCGCGCTTTGGCCTTATGCGTGGCAGAGAGTTCATAATGAAGGACGCGTACTCGTTCCATTCTACCGACGAATGTGCCGAGCGCGAGTATAAGAATATGCACGATACGTATTGCCGCATATTCGAGCGCTGCGGCCTCGAGTTCAGGGCTGTTGAGGCTGAGACAGGGCCCATAGGCGGTTCCTTTTCGCATGAATTCACGGTGCTGGCTGATACAGGAGAGGACGCCATAGCGAGCTGTAACGCGTGCTCCTACGCTGCCAATATAGAGAGGGCAGAGGTAAGGGCGCCAAAGGATATGAAGCCCAGGCAGGAGAGCGCCAGGGCAGTTGAAAAAGTAGCAACACCAGGCAAAAAGACAGTTGAAGAAGTCGCAGTGTTTTTAAAGACTAAACCGAAAAACCTCATAAAGACCCTTATATATTCCCATGACAAGGGAAGTGTTGTTGCCCTGGTGCGCGGCGATCTTGATATCAACGAAAACAAGCTCAAAAGGCTCCTCAAAGTCGAGACCCTTACGCTTGCTGACGAGGATACGGTAAAGAAGGTAACAGGGGCGCCCTCGGGGTTTGCCGGGCCTGTTGGATTAAAGGCCGATATCTATGCCGATTATAGCGTGCTTGATATAGAGGACGGCGTTACTGGCGCTAACGAGGCGGATTGCCATTTAAGGAACGTCACCCCTGAACGCGACTTTAAGGCCAGGTATGTTGACCTTCGCATAGCGGTCGCAGGAGATCCGTGCCCGAGGTGTTCGGGTTCGTTCGATATAAGGCGCGGTATCGAGGTCGGCCACATATTCAAGCTCGGGACAAAGTACAGTGTGTCAATGGGTGCTAAGTTCCTTGATGAAAAAGGCGTTGAGAGGCCGATTATCATGGGCTGCTACGGCATAGGGATTGGCAGGACTGCGGCAGCTGCCATAGAGCAGAACCACGACGATGCGGGCATAATCTGGCCAAAGCCGCTTTCTCCGTTCGATGTGCACCTTGTGCCAGTGAACGTGAACGACGAGGAAACGAAAAAGGCCTCGGATGCCCTGTATGAAAACCTTAAAAAAGAAGGCTTCGACGTTCTCTATGACGACCGCGACGAGAGAGCAGGGGTAAAGTTCAAGGACTCGGACTTAATCGGCATACCGCTGCGTATTACGGTCAGCGCAAAGACGCTTAAGGAAGGCTCCGTCGAGATGAAGGGCAGGAGAGATGCCGCTCCGCGTCTTGTCAAGCTCGATGGTGTACTTGCCGAGGCTTCGAAATAAGCCGTTATCTGCCGGCGTTATGCCGGAATTTTACGTGACAACATCAAGAAGGCACTGCCCGGAGGTGTGCGTGAGGGTTATATCTTTGTCCATAGCCGCGGTTTTGGGCGCGCTGTTAGCGCTATGTCTTGCCGCGCCGTTTGCCGTTGCCGCCGGTTCCGCGCAGGGCAATAAGCACATCGAGTTCGTATTTGCCCTCGAGGATGCGGTAACCGCCGGTAGAGGCGAGTTTTTTGACGAACGCGTCGATGTGGAAGCAATCCTCACGGAGGCGATGAAGGGCTTTAAGCCGAGCGAGAAGTTTCGAGGCGGCTTTGGCGAAGGATTCAAGCGAGGGCTCGCGAAGTCTCCATGGAGCCAGAGGTTTTTCCCCGGTGGAGGCGGCAGCTACAGGTTTCTTAGGTTTAGGAACCCGGGCGCTGCGCCAACGGCCCTTTTCAGGCTGATAGATTCAAGCGGAGGCCTAAACTATCACGAGCTCTACCTCGTAGAGGATTCCTCCGGCAAGATAAGGATAGCGGATATATATGTGGCTGCCATAGGCGAGAGGATAAGCGAGTCCGTGCGCCGCATCGTCACACCCATGATATACGAGGATAATAAGAGTTCGTTTGAGAAGCTTGCCGGTAAGGAGAGCGAGTTTATCAAGCACCTTGGCCCCATTACGAAGATGTTCGATGAGACCAAGTTAGGCAACTTCAAGGCCGCGCTGGATATACACGATGGTCTTCCTGTGGAGTTAAGGGATGAGAAGAACTTCCTCATGCACCGTCTGAGGCTGCTTATCGCGCTCGAGGACAGCGAGGGGTACGGTTCGACTGTAGAGCGTTTCATGAAACTTTACCCCGAAGACCCTGCGCTGGATGTGCTGCTTCTCGATTACTACTGGACAAAGGGCATGTACGCCGATGCCGTTAAGTGCGCGGAGCGACTGGACGCGTCGCTTGGCGGGGATCCGTATCTTTCGCTCGTGAAGGGGAAGATATACTACGACGCGGGCGACAAGGTTAAGTCCAGGGCCGATGCGAGCAGGGCGCTTCAAAACGACATGTATCTCGAGGACGCGTACTGGTTTCTGATTACTCTGTCGCTTGAAGAAAAAGACTATAAGGAAACAAAACGCCTGCTGCTCTCTATCGAGAGGAATCTTGGTATAGAGATGAAGGATTTAAAGGACATCGAGGTCTATTCCGGCTTTGTCAAGAGCAGGGAACATAAGGAATGGTTAAAGGAGAGGGGCGCGAAGTAGGCAAGACCTCTCCAAAAGTCCGTCTGCTTTGTTGCCTTCGTCGCTCCTCACTGCGGCGTATATACGGAATACGCCTCATTCGTCGCTCCTCGGCGCCTCGCATCCGGAGCTTTTTGATAGGTCTTGGGAGTTGTTGTGTATAATAAAACGTATTTTATTATACACAAATCAGGTTGTTGCTATTGTATGATACACAACAGAACGAACGGGAGGGCATTCCCTGTTCCTGTGGAACCAGCGCTATGATTTCTAAATCCATCGATACTATTTCGAAAGCCGATATCGAATCGCTCATCGAGAATAAGGTGCGCGAATGCCGGACTATCGACTACAAACAGACTTTGCCCGGTAATTCCGATAGCGACAAAAAGGAATTCTTGGCTGATATCTCTTCTTTTGCAAATGCAGGCGGAGGAGATTTGTTATACGGTGTTTCGGAAACCGATGGACTTCCCCAGGAGATGTTGGGTTTAGAGGGGAATCTCGACGCCGAACAGAGTCGCCTGGAAAATATTGTCCGAACATGTCTTAAACCTCGAGTGCAGGGTTTAAGGATGAGGTTAATCGAAGGCGGCTCAAAAGGCCCGATACTTTTGATTCGTGTGCCGAATAGTTGGAATGCGCCTCATATGGTTGATTTCGGCGGCTCAACGCGGTTTTTTGTTAGAAATAGTGCCGGAAAGCATCAGATGGACGTTTCAGAAATTAGAGCGTCTTTTTTACTTTCCGAAGCGGTGCCGGAGAAGATAAGGCGTTTTAAAGATGGTAGATTGGGGAAAATTATTGCAAATAAGTCCGCTGTGAGATTGATAGAGGGCGCCAAGCTAGTGCTGCACATTTTGCCAGTAGATTCTTTTACAACAGGTAGATGTTTTGAAGTGTCTGTTTTGAAAGAAAAGGCGATTTCAGTAATGGCACCTATTGGAAGTAGCGGGTATAGCAATATGTACAATTTAGATGGTTTTATTACTTATAACAGTGCTGGTAGTAATTTGGAGTATCGTCAGGGGCGGTCGGCAGCGGAATCGTATGCTTTGCTTTTTCGCAATGGTTTGGTGGAATCTGTTTGTGCGGATTTAACAAGAGAGAAAGACGGCAAGTGGTTTATTCCAGGCACTGCGTATGAGGAATATATTATTAAAGGTGTTATAAGATATATTACTGTGTTGAAGGCGTTAGGAATAGCAGGCCCATTAGTGATGTTTGTCACCATTATAGGAGTGCATGGTGTTTGTTTGTCGGTTGATTATCGTTTGAGTGGTGGCAATCCTATTGACCGTGATTTGTTGGTTTTGCCTGAGATTTTTGTTGAGGATTATGAAGCTCTGTTGGATAAAAATATAACAGCAAAAGCCCTACGTCCTATTTTTGATTCCGTTTGGAACGCATGCGGCTTTGACCGTTCCTATAATTATGATGAAAACGGTAATTGGGTGGGGATGAGGTAGCATTCCTATATTCTATTGCCAACCGGAAAACTTGTGCTAAAATAACATTATGAAAAACTGGTTCAACGGTAAGATCAACATCGTATTCGGTTTCTTTTATTTTGCCTGCACGGCAGTGCTTGGGCCCCTAGTCCTTGTAAAGGGCAAGGGCGCCAATGCAGGGCTTTTAAAATCCGCTTCCGACGCCGTAGAGACCTACGCGCAGACAGGCGGCGACAGGGCCGCTACATCGGCTTTCGAGTCGATAGTGGTTTATCTGCAGGGGGTAAACAAGCTCGGGTTTGTCGGCAGCGCTGCTCACGCGCACGGCAACCTCGAAGCGCTTCTAAATATCGTTGCAGGGCTTGTTGTGATGAAGCTCGATATAGACGCTAAGTTCAAGACCGTGCTCTGCATACTGTTTCTTATCGGCGCGCTCTTTCATTCCGGTGTTCTTTACCTTGCCTCGGTCTTTGGCATGTACTGGGCCTCGAACTTCTCGATGATTGGCGGCTTCTCTATCGTAATCGGGCTGTTGCTCACGGGGGTAGCGGCAATTGCCGGAATAAAGGCAGAGCAGAAGTAGACTTTAGAATAATTTTCGCGCTCTCCTCCGTGCGGAGGAGGGCGCTATTTTTTTGCGCCGCTTGCCCTAAGCGCTTTATATAACTCTATTATGCGCCGCTTATACTCGTATCCGAGGCAGTTTTTATCGGCGCCGCAGGCGTTTTTCCTGGCCATCCATGCCTTTTGTCCGGCCTTTACGTCTTTTGATGCGGAAGTTTTTTTGTAGAGTGTGGTTAGTTCCATGTCCAGGCTCGCAAGTGTTTTATCTGTGCACACGGCCTTTTCCCCGATTGTCGAAGCCTTGCTGCAATCGTAGCCCGGCGCGTAGAAGGTTACCGCCTCCCTTTTCGCTGCTCCAAGGCCTGCGAGCAGGTATTCCGGCAGTATACATGCGGGCTTGGGCGCTGCCTTTACCGATACTTCTTTAGTGGCAGCCAAGTGCTCGAGTACGAGCGCGCACGTCGCATTCTTTAGTTCCGGCAAAGGAAGCGCGGTATCGGAATATATTTTTGTGAACTTCAGGTTCTTTGCCGTGCCTTTATCAGGAGATTCCGGCGTAAAAACACCGGTTGCCGAGAATGCCGGGGCAGGGTCTCCGGAGTACACGCCAGATGCAGACATGTATATGGTCATGCTAAGTTCGCACACGCTTCCCTTGCAGTTGTCTATGGTTATCTCTCTTGTGATGTCGTATGTTCCTTCGTTTGGGATTTCTTTTTCTGCTGCAGCCACGGAGCCTGTGCCTATCCATGCAAGCGCGCCAGTCTTGTCGTTTGGCGAAGCGCTTTCGGCTGCCGGTGCTTTGTAGGGCGCTCTGCTTTGGAGTTCATATATCCTGTCTGCGTATGAGCGCGCTATTTTCTCTTTTGCGTTGTCGTGAGAGTAGAGTAAGTCGCGTTTCTTTAGCCAGTCTTTTTGAGAGGAGGCGTTGTCCTTACCCGAGTCCTTTGCGTATTTATACGCCTCATTAAGCTCCGAGTCTAGCGATGCAAGCTCCTTGTCCGTGCATATCAGGATGTCCATGTGTTTAGTGAGGTCCTCGCACTTATAGCTTGCCTTATGTGTCGCTCTGTCCTTTGTCGCCAGAAAGTGCGCTGCCTTGAAGCTCCCCGAATGCAGGCTTGCCTTTGCAGGCTTTGAGCAAAATGCCTCGGGCAAGCAGTTTTCGCTGATTATGAGCTCGATGAGGCCTTTTTCCTCGTTTAGCCGGAGGCTTACGCACTCGGCAAGAGGGATGTCTTTGTTGTTATTATCTTTGGCAGTTGTCTGCCCGTCCCCGAGCGCGGTAAGCGATGCCTTGGCTCCGGATATGGAGAGCTTTGCGCCGTAGAACTCGCACGAATCCTGCGTCATCGGCCCCTGGTGGTACACGCCAGCGTCGATTCTGCAGACATTATCCTTACAGCCCTGTATGTCTATTGTTCCGGAGTTTTCCCTGCCGCTATCTGACAATTCCCACTTGCCTTCCCAGAGGTTTAGGTCTTTTGAGTACAGCCCCGCATGCGAGGGCAGGGCGGTAAGCAGGGTAATAAGAAAAGTCACGGCAGCGGCAAGTTTTGTCATCGATGTCTCTCCGGGGCGTTATTTTTTTGCGTTCTTTGTCCGTATGATTTTATACAAATCTATGATGCGGCGCTTGTACTCATACTCTATGCAGCTTTCTTTGTCCTTGCACGAGTTTTTCTTTTTTATCCATTCTTTCTGCGAGGCTTTTATCTGCGGCGATATGGCGGATGCGTCCTTGTAGAGCTTTGCAAGCTCAAGGTCGAGGTTCGCCAGCGTTTCCACGGCGCAAACGGTCTTTTCGGCAAGATTGCCTGCTTTGTAGCAGTCGTAGCTGGTGTTGAATAACAGGAAGTCCTCACGGGCTTTGGATTTTAATTGGGTGAAAAAGTATTCCGGTATTTTGCATCCCGAAGGCTGTGTTTGCCGTATTACGAGTTTATCGACGGTCGGAAAATTTATCAACTCGAAAGAGCATGTTGTTTCCGTTATCGACCGGAAGTGATTCCAGGGCGCGTCGGGCTCATTCGGCGCGTCGGGCTCATCAGGGGTGCCTAAGGTGTTGCTTGTGGCGATGTTTTTATTCTTGAAAATTATATTTGTTGCCACGGCTGTTTTTGTGGTTTCGGCCTTTATTGTGCCGAAACCCTCGAACAGGAGTTCGTAGCTGCTCGGCAGGCCTTCCATCTCGATCTGTATATGGAAGTCGCAGGTGTTGTTTTTGCAGTTGTCGATGCCGAAGCTGCGGTGGAACCCGACCTCGCCTGGTTTTAGGTCGATATTTCCGGCATAGGGCGTGTAGTCTTTCCACTCGGCCTTGTAGACGTTGCCGTAAGCATTGTCGGTGTAAATCCACCATAGCGTGTTGAGTCCGCCGGATTTGGCTATAACCGCTTCCTGCGGCTTTTGCGAGTGGGTCAAATAAGTGGAGACGGCAGCAAGCCTGTATATCTTGTCTATGTAGTCTTTATCGTAACCTTTGCCGCTGCTGTAGTTTTGAAGCCATGTGTCCATCTCAGCCATGTCTTTTTTTCCGGTAGTGGCTTTTCTGTAGTCGTAAGTTTCCTTTAATAATAAGTCGAGGTACGCCAGTTCCTCGTCCTGGCAAACCATTATCTTGAACCAGTCCGAGAGGTTTTCGCACTTATAGCTTGTTTTGTAGGTTTTGTTTTCCTCGCTCTTCTTTTTTAAGAACCTCGATGTGTAGTTTTGCGAAGCTATAGATGTCCTGGCCCCGCAAAAAAACTTCAGGCAGTAAGCGTCGGACAGCACTTTTAAAACCGCATTCTCTTCGTCGAGTTCGAATTGGAGGCATTCGCTGACGTGTGTTTTTATGTTGTCTGTGAAATATCCCTCGATATATTCCTCGTCTTTGTCAAAGGCTATAAGCTTGCCTTTATTTCCATTGATTTGAATGCGTCCGTCGTGTATTTCGCATGAGCTGGGCGCAGTAGTTCCGGATGCGGAGTTTAGTTCGAAGTCGCAGATATTATTTTTGCAATTGTTTATAGCTATCTCGCCGTAGTATACGTAGTCCCAACTGCTTTCGTCGAAGCTCCAGGAGTCTTCCCATTTGTTGAAGTCCTTTGCGTACAGCCCCGCGTGCGAGGGCGCGGCAGCGAATAGTGTAATAAGAAAAGTCAGAATAGATAGGTATCTCACGAAGAGGCCTCCTTGGATTAGAGACGCAGTAATTATAATCTTTTGTTTGCCTCTGGGTCAAGGATGGAGAGCAGGCCGTGCTGCCCGGTTTTCCATTTGATAATCAAGCGGTTATGTGTTAAAAAGTCTAATTGATTACATTGAAGGAGTTTTGCGCTAACGATGGCTGAAATAACCGAAAGATACGACCACAAGGCAATAGAAGAGAAATGGCAAAGGACATGGGCCGATAACAAGGCCTTTGCCACCAGGGACTCGGGCGATAAGTACTACGTCCTTGAGATGTTTCCGTACCCGTCCGGGAAGATCCACATGGGGCATGTTCGTAATTATACGATAGGCGACGTCATAGCGCGCTTTATGCACATGCGCGGTAAAAGCGTTCTTCACCCAATGGGGTGGGATTCTTTCGGCCTTCCTGCAGAGAACGCGGCCATTCAGAACAAGGTGCATCCTGCCAAATGGACGCACGAAAACATAGCCTTCATGAAGAAGCAGCTAAAGCGCATGGGCCTTAGCTACGATTGGGAGAGAGAGGTCGCCACCTGTTTGCCCGATTACTATAAGTGGAATCAGTGGATTTTTTTGAAATTCTACGAAAAAGGTCTTGCGTACAAGAAACTTTCTAACGTCAATTGGTGCCCCAAGTGCTCGACCGTGCTCGCAAACGAACAGGTCGAGGAAGGGCTTTGCTGGAGGTGCGAGTCTACTGTCGAGCAGAAAAAGCTCGAGCAGTGGTTCTTTAAGATTACCGAATACGCCGACGAATTGCTTGACCATACTGAAAAGCTTCCGGGCTGGCCGGAAAAAGTTCTTGTGATGCAGCGTAACTGGATAGGCAGAAGTATCGGCGCTGAGGTTGACTTTCCGGTAGTTGGAAGCAGCGAGAAAATCAGGATCTTCACAACAAGGCCGGATACGCTTTTTGGCACTACCTTCATGAGCCTTGCCCCGGAACATCCGCTTGTTAGTCGGATAACAACTGCTGATAAGAAGGCAGAGGTTAATGCCTTTGTCGAGAGAATCAGGAACGAAACAATGCGGGACAGGGAAGGTGTAGCTGAGAAAGAGGGCGTGTTTACGGGCGCGTTTTGTAAGAACCCTCTTACAGGAGCTGAGATTCCTGTCTACGCCGCGAACTTCGTTTTGATGGAATACGGCACAGGGGCTGTTATGGCAGTGCCTGCGCACGACCAGCGTGATTTCGAGTTTGCGAAGAAATACAATATCGACATAAAGGTTGTGATTAATCCTCCGGGCAAGACGCTTGAGGTAGCAAAGATGACCGAGGCGTATGTAGAGCCAGGCGTGATGGTTAATTCAAAGGGCTTTGACGGGCTTGATAGCAATACTGCAAAGGAAAAAATAGTCGAGCACCTTGAGAAAAATAAGCTTGGGGTAAAGACAATAACCAGAAGGCTTCGCGACTGGGGCATATCGCGTCAGCGTTACTGGGGCTGCCCCATACCGTTTATTTACTGCGACAAATGCGGCACAGTGCCCGTTCCGTACGAAAACTTGCCTGTAGTGTTGCCCGAAGACGTGAAACTTACGGGAAGCGGAAGGTCTCCGCTTGAGGCGCACGAGAGTTTTGTCAAAGCAAAATGCCCCAAATGCAAGGGTGACGCGAGAAGAGAGACCGACACCATGGACACGTTCGTCGATTCGTCGTGGTATTTTCTCCGCTACCTTTCGCCAAAGGATACAACGCTACCCTTTACAAAGGACTCGGCCAAGAGATGGATGCCCGTTGACCGCTATATCGGCGGCATAGAGCACGCAGTGCTGCATCTACTCTATTCGAGGTTTTTTACAAAGGCGCTTCGAGACCTTGGGCTTCATACGGCAGATGAGCCTTTCGAGAACCTTCTAACCCAGGGCATGGTCTGCATGCGGACCTCCAAGTGCCCTGAGCACGGGTACGTGAGCCCTGACGAGGTTAAAGACGATAAATGCGCTCACTGCGGCAAGGCCGTTACTTACGGCGCTGTCGAGAAGATGAGCAAGAGTAAAAAGAATACGGTAGACCCAGACGGCATAATCGAGCGCTACGGCGCTGATACGACACGCCTTTTTACGCTCTTTGCCGCTCCTCCTGAGAAGGACCTTGATTGGAATATCGACGGCGTTGACGGAGCCTCGCGCTTCATAGGCAGGGTATGGAGGCTTGTTAATGATAATGCGGCAACTGTAAAGGGAGTCAGGCCTTACGCCGGTTCAGGGCAGCTTTCCGGATATCTTAAGACCGTGCACCACGCAACACACAAGACAATAAAGAAGGTCACAGAGGACATAGAGAAGAGATACCATTTCAACACGGCGGTCAGTTCCATTATGGAGCTTGTCAATCTGCTTTATCAGTGGGAGGCTGGTAAGGAAAGTGTGGAGGAAAAGGCAGTGCTTAGGGCTGCGCTCGATGCCGTTATTCTTCTTCTCTCTCCGTTCGCGCCGCATGTTACCGAAGAGCTTTGGGCAGTGCTTGGCGCCAATAAGCGCGTGTACGAGACAGCCTGGCCGTCGTATAATGAGGCTGCTCTCGAAGTAGACGAGGTAGAGGTGGTTGTGCAGGTAAACGGCAAGGTTCGCGGCAAGCTCTCTCTTCCTACAGGTGCTAGCGAGGAGGCTGCGAAAGAGGCTGCCTTTGCCGATGACAAAATAGGCGCACATATAAAAGACAAGACGCTACGGAAGGTCGTGTACGTGCCAAATAAACTCCTTAACATGGTGGTAGCGTGATTTTCAGAAAAAACATCGTCATACTGGCGGCGCTCTTTTTTATCGCCGGCTGCGGCTACGGCCCTGCCTCCGTCAAGCCCGAGCCCCTTGGAGCGGGGATACGCTCGGTAGCTGTGCCTGTGTTTGGGAATATGACCTTCAGGGCTGGTATCGAGGGCATATTGTCAACACGTGTTGCAGACGAGCTTGTGAACATGATAAAGGTTACGGATACCGAGAATGCCGATGCAAGGCTCGATGGCGTGATAACTCATTATAGACTAACTCCAGTTGCATTTACCGAGAATAGCGTTGTAAGCGAGTACAGGCTTACTGTATCGGCCTCGGTAAGGCTCGTTAAAAAGGGAGAGACCGCCTCTCTTTGGGATGAGGCCTTCGAGGACTTCGAGGACTTTAAGGTGGATACCTCTAACGTCACGGCCACCAGGGAAAACGAAACAGAGGCATTCAGGGAAATCGCGCACAAGATGGCGCGGCTTATAAGGGAAAGGTTCTCGGTAAGGTTTTAAATGGATACTAAGAACATAAAGCCCGTATACTATCTCTTCGGAGACGAGGAATATCTTAAGACCGAGACGGTTGAGTCCGTAAAGAAAGCCGTGCTCGCGGGGCCCATGGCCTCGCTTAATTTCAACAAATACGCGGTGAAGGGCCTCGATATGTCCGAGGTAGTGGCAGTTGCCAACACCATGCCGGCCTTTTCCTCGATGCGCATGATAGTCGTTACAGGGGCCGAGGGGCTAAAGGAGAAGCAGACCGAGCCGCTCATGCGCTATCTTGAGAAGCCTTCTGCCTCCACCTGCCTCGTGCTTATTTCCGATGATGAGTATCTAAGGGTGAAGAAGTCCGCCCTGCACGCGCTTATAAAGGAAAAGGGGTATGCGAAAGAGTGCATGAAGCTAAAGCGCCCGGCCCTCGATAAGTGGGTGACGGCGTTTCTAAAGGAGAGGGGCAAGACCATAGGAAGCCCGGCGCTTGAGAGGCTTTTAAACGCAACAGGGACGCGGCTAGCCGATATAAAAGGAGAGCTTGAGAAGCTCGTGCTTTTCGTTGGCGATGCGGATGCGATAGGGGATACCGATGTCGCCGCCTCTGTCGTTGGCGTTAACGAGGCAAGCGCCTTTGACCTTGCCTCTGCGGTGATAAGAAAGGACAGAAAGGCTGCCCTTAGAATCGCGCTCACGCTTGTCGATGAGGACATGCTTGCTGTTGTCGGGGCCATGGCCTGGCAGATAAGGGCAGTGTTGAGGACCGCTGCGGCCTCTGCGCGCGGATTGGATAAGTGGGGCATAGTGAGGGAGGCAAAGGTGCCACTCGATAATATCCCGCTTTATCTGCAGTTGTCGAAACAGGCGAGCGAGGCCGAGCTTCTGGGCCTTTTGGTCAGGCTAAGGGAGGTTATTTTGGGAGTAAAGTCGAATGACAAGCTTCCCGGGCCTGTGGCGATGAGTTACATGGCCCTGGCCCTTTCTTCCGGGCGCGGCGTAGCAGTGGCAGGTGGACGCGCTTAAAGCAAAAAGAAACGCAAGCGCCCTTTTACGGGGCTTGCGTTTTCAGGTTGTCATGGCCGTGCGGTTAATTACTTTGCGCCAAGCGTGTTGACTGCGGTCACGAGCCTTGAGATGCGGCGCGAGGCGTTGTTTCTGTGAAGAACGCCTTTTGTAACGGACTTGTCGAGAAGGGTGCGCACCTCCGCGAGCTTGCTCTTTGCCCAGTCCGAGTCGCCGTTTTTGACGGCATCCACGACCTTTTTGGCAGCGGTTCTTATCTGGGATTTGTAGGCAGAGTTTCTCGAGTTCCTTTTTATGCTCTGCGCGTGCCTCTTGATTGCTGATTTATTGTTTGCCAAGCTATATACCTCCGGTATTTGTTAAGCTATTATGATATTATTTTTTTCGAATATTGTCAAGGCCTTCGGTATGTTGGCCGGTTTTGCTTAAAAGAGGGGAGTTTAGATGAGCGATAAGCGGCGCATGGTGAAGGCAGCCGGCATAGTCGGCAGTGCGACTATGCTTAGCCGCGTCCTCGGGTATGTGAGGGATGCGGTGATTGCGTGGTTTTTCGGCGCTGGCATGGCTGCGGACGCCTTTTTAGCGGCGCTTCCGGTCTCCAACCTTCTACGCCGTCTTCTTGGCGAGGGCGCGCTCACAAGCTCTTTTGTGCCGGTATTTACCGATTATATCGAAAAGAACTCGAAGGAGGAGGCCAGGGTCTTTGTTTCGAGGTTTACGACCTTCTTTTTCGTTGTCCTGGTAGTTGTTACCGCGCTTTGCATATGGTTTTCCGAGCCGCTTGTGCGCCTTATAACGCCCGGGTTTGCGGATAACCCGGAGAAGTTCGGTCTTACGGTTCGCCTTACGCAGATAATGTTCCCGTACATGGTGTTTGTCGGCCTTATGGCCGTGGCCATGGGAGTTCTCAATGCGCTAAGGCACTTCTTTGCGCCTGCGATATCGCCGGTGCTATTGAACATCTCCATGATAGGCTCTGTCCTGATAGTTGCGCCGTTTGTGGAGAGCCCGGCGCACGCGCTTGCCGCTTCGGTGCTCGTTGGCGGGCTGCTGCAGCTTCTTGTGCAGTTGCCGTACCTAAAGAAGTTCGGGATGCTGCCGGGGATAGCGTTTGCGTTTAGGGATCCCGGGGTATGGAAGGTTCTCAAGCTTCTCATATATTCTGCAATAGGATTGGGTATTTACCAGCTAAACGTAGTAATTATACTAAGATTTGCCTCAGGCCTTAGCGAGGGAAGCGTGTCGTATCTGTACTATGCAACACGCCTTATGGAGCTGCCCCTTGGCGTGTTTGGCGTATCCCTTGCAACCGCTGCCCTGCCGGCATTGTCTATGCACGCCTCGCGTAACGACGCCGCTGCGTTTTCCGGCGCGCTTTCCAATGCTGTAAAGCTGTCCAATTTTATCTGCCTTCCCGCAACGGCCGGGCTGATGGCGCTTGCGTATCCGATAACCGATATTTTGTTCGTAAGAGGCGAGTTTAGCCCGTATGACGCGAAGCAGACGGCCGTAGCGCTTCTGTTTTTTGCAGTTGGAATAGTGCCTGTTGCCATATCGAGGGTGCTTGTTTCCGTGTTTTATTCGTTAAAGGACACGAAGACGCCTGTGATACTGTCGTTTTTCGCCTTTATTTTCAACATTGCAATGTGTGTCGCCCTTGTAGGTCCCTTAAAGCACGGCGGACTTGCGTTTGCAGCATCGCTTTCCGCGTTCTTTAATACGGTTCTCTTGGCCCTTGTGCTGTATAAACGTCTTGGCGCCTTCTTTAACGTGGCGGATTGGAGGGATTTCGGTGTATCGATGCTTGCTTCCGTGGTTATGGGGGTGGCTGTGTACCGCTTTACGGCTATGTTCGACTGGCATGCGCTGTCGTTTTTCGGCAAGACCGCGCTGTTATCAGGCGCTATAGCGCTTGGAATAGGCATTTACGCGGCCATGTCGGCGTTATTTAAGGTGCGCGAGTTCGATTTTGTCTGTGGATTGCTAAAGGAAAAAGCCAAGGCGCTGCAAGGGAAAATCCGGCTGTAATTGAAAACGCATGAAAAACAGGCTAACAGCTTGATTTTTATAGATTAACTACTGCCCAAAAAATAAGCATTCTTGCAAAAACCTTGATAAAACGTTTTTAATATGGTTGTGTCATGGGTTGTTTTGAACAGCTTTTCCACAGCTTTTGGGGAGAACCTTTTAACCGTCCGAAATAGCTTTGTTTTTTTCTTTTTGCTTTGCTTCATTCCAAAGCGCTTCCATTTCGTCTAGAGAGGAGTTCGAGAGCGATTTATTTTTCTCTTCGAGCGATTTCTCTATGAAATGAAAGCGGTACATGAACCTTCCGATGGTTTTTCTAAGCGCTTCTTCCGGATTTACTTCGACAAACCTTGCAACATTGACGAGCGCGAAGAGAATATCTCCGAGTTCTTCCTCCACATTCTTCGTATCTTTGCGTTTTAGCGCGTCTTTGAACTCGTTTAATTCCTCTTCGAGCTTATCCATGACTTCTTCGGTGGATCTCCAATCGAAGCCTGTTTTCGCGGCTTTTTTACTTATTTTGTGCGCTCTAAGGAGTGAGGGAAGGGTTTCCGGCACATTCGAGAGGTATCCGCCGTGATTTTTTTTCTTTTCCTCGGCTTTTTTTATTTCATCCCATTTTAAAAGTACTTCTTTTGACGTTTCAGCGCTTGCATCTCCAAACACATGAGGGTGTCTGCGCGTCATCTTTGAAATATTTTCTTCGATAACGTCCTTTATTGTGAACTCATTTGCCTCGCTTGCAAGTTGTGACGCGAATACGACCTGAAATAACAGGTCTCCGAGTTCCTCTTTTAGCGCATCCTTTGAACCTGACTCTATTGCTGCCACCACTTCATGGGCTTCTTCGATTATAAAGGGGATGAGTGTGGATAAGTCCTGCTCCCTGTCCCAGGGGCAGCCGTCCGTGGCCCTAAGCCTTGCCATAAGTGATACGAGTTCTTTGAGTTTTAGCTCATCCATTTGTTTTTATTGGCTTTTTGCTTGGGCGGTCTTGAGCGGTTGCGATTTGTATATAAATGTTAAAGGAGTGTCTTTGTTACTCTTTTAGTAAGGCATCTTTCTTTTCAACGCTTTCATTTACCTTACCGGCCTTATCGTGAACCTTCTCCATTACGCCGGAATAGTTCGGAACGCCTGTTGTAGAGCCCGTAGGCTCGCCGGAGGGCTTTTCCTTTTTATCTCCGCATCCGGTAATAAAGATTGTTACGGCTGCCAATAGTATAAATGCGCAAAGTGTTTTCTTCATGACCCTATTATGGCATAAAGCGCCGGGGAAATCAAACTATTGCGGCGAGGCTTACTATGTGGTATGATTCCAAGCGGTACGGCGGATTATTTTATCTGCCGGTTTTTCTTTTATATCCCATGAAAAAAGACATTTTAAGGGAGCTTCCCTCTGTAGAGAAGGTGCTGTCATCGTTGTCGTCCTCTTATTCGGCGACGGTTGGCAGGGGTGTGCTTACGGCTGCTGTCCGGGAAGCACTTGAGCACCTTAGGGCAGGCGTTCTAAGCGGCCTTGTTACCGACGTTTCCGATGCTGTCATCGGCGCGCTTGTCAAGGAACGCGTCGAGAGGCTTTCTTCCGACACCTTAAGGCGCGTTATTAACGCGAGCGGCACGGTGCTGCACACGAACCTTGGCCGCGCAATCCTTGCAAAAGAGGCGGTCGAGGCGCTAACGATTGCAGCCTCGGGCCCGGTGGACGTCGAGTTCGACATCGGCAGGGCCTCTCGCGGAGAGCGTGACTCGCGTATCGAGGAGCTTTTAAAGGAGCTTACCGGAGCCGAGGCTGCCTGCGCGGTCAACAACAACGCAGCTGCAGTGCTTATAACGCTAAATACGCTTGCCATGGGCCGCGAGGTCGTTATATCCAGGGGCGAGCTGATAGAGATAGGCGGTTCGTTTCGGCTTCCGGAGGTAATTGAAAAAAGCGGGTGTATACTTAAAGAGGTCGGCACCACCAACAGGACGCACAAGAAGGACTTCGAAGAGGCAATAACCGGCTCTACCGCGCTTTTATTCAAGGCGCATAAGAGCAACTTCGATATCGTAGGTTTTTCCTCCGAGGTCGGGCTGGGTGAGCTTGTCGACATAGGCAAGAGGCGTAATATTGCCGTTGTAGAGGACCTTGGAAGCGGCTCTCTTGTCGACATATCGGCATACGGCCTTAAGAAGGAGCCTATAGTAAAGGAGAGGGTCTCTCTTGGCGCAGATATCGTAACCTTTAGCGGCGATAAGCTTCTCGGAGGCCCGCAGGCAGGGCTCATAGTGGGAAAGAAGAAGTTCGTTGACATGATAAGGAAGAATCCCTTGAAGCGCGCCTTGAGGCTTGATAAGCTTACTATCGCAGCGCTTGAGGCTACTCTTCGGCTCTATCTTTCGCCCGAGACGTTGAAGGAAAGGCTTCCGGCCTTTAAGTATCTTTCGAGAAGCATGGATGATATCGGGAAACTGGCCATCGAGGCAGCAGGCCTCATAAAGGTGAAGCTCGGGGCTTCGTACTCTATAACTGTCGAGGACTCGGAGAGCCAGGTCGGGAGCGGCTCTCTTCCAGGGCACACGATACCGACGAAGGTGGTTATAGTGACGCACCCGGAGAAGAATGCAGGCGCGGTGTCCGCGCTATTTTTGGGCGCTGCCACCCCGATAGTCGGCCGTATACATAAAGACAGGTTCATGCTTGATATGAGAACCGTTGACGCTGCAACCGACGTTTGCCCTTCGTAATTTTATTGGCCTGGTATTTTTGACGCTGATTAGTGACAGCGATTATTATCGAGGATTGGGATATGTGGAAATACGGAGACTCTCTGGCAAGAAAGGCCCTTATAGCGGTTTTCATACTGCTGCTGCCGATGGCCGTCGCCTTTCTCTATACTTATACAAGCACAAAACAAAAGCTTCTTAATACCACACTCGAAGAGCTCCTTGTAACTGCCGAGGGTTACGAGGCCCTGGTGTATTCTTTTATAGAGATGAGCAAGCGAAGGGCCGAGGACTTCGCAAGCGACGGCCTCATACGGCGTGAGTTAAAGCGCGGCGGCTCAGGGGCCGCACTTTCCGCGCACCTTGTTAAAAACAAAATAGTGCTCGATAAGACGCTCCTCTATATAAACGTGCTTGATTTGAAGGGCAGGGTCGTTGCCTCGACCGACAAGCGAAATGTCGGGAAAAATTATTTTGACGAAGACGTATTTAAGAAAGGTGTCGTTCGGACGGTATTTCTCGAAGACCATCACGGGGGCGAGGGGCAAGACATTGCCAATATAGAAGTTGCGACCCCTGTGCGAGATGTCGACACCGGCGCTGTAATAGGCGTGCTCGTAAACGATATAAAGTTCGATGAGCTCGATTCCCTTGTAAGCGGAGCTTTTCTTGCCCGGCACGGCGCCATAAGCTACGGCAAAGGGTCAAGGGAAACCCTTGAGATATATCTTGTTGACGACCATAAGCATTTTCTAACGAGCTCGCGGTTTCTGCCAGACGTCATATTAAAGGCTAAGGTCGATACTTTGCCTGTCAATGCCTGCGTTAACGAGTCGAAGGAGATGAAGGGGTACTACGACGATTACAGGGGTATGCGTGTCGGCGGCGTTTCCATGTGCCTGCCCGAGCTTAGCTGGACGCTCCTTACCGAAATCGACGAGCGCGAGGTACTTAGGCCGATTAACGAGATACTTAGAAGCGTTTTGATAGCCGCCTTTATTGCCGTTCTCCTGATGTTCCTTCTTTATTATTTATTCCTTAAGTATGTTATACGCCCGCTCGACAGTCTTGTTGTCGCTTCCGAGAAACTTGCAAAAGGCGATTACGATATCGCGCTTCCCGTGACCACGTCCGACGAAATCGGACGCCTTGTCGATGCCTTTAATTCCATGACAGTCGACATACGTGAGCGCACCGCGGAGATAAAGAAAAGCGAGGCAAGCCTGCTTAACGCGCAGCGCGTTGCGCACATGGGCAACTGGGACTGGAATATCGTTACAGGCGACCTTCACTGGTCCCCTGAGATATACCGTATATTTGGCATAGATCCCTACGAGTTCAAGGAGACCTACGACGCGTTTCTCGAGAGAGTGCACCCGGACGACAGGCAATATGTCATAGATTCCGTAAATGCCGCGCTTGCCAACGAAAAGCCGTACTCTATAGACCACAGACTTATAACCGTTACCGGTGAAGAGCGGATTGTTCATGAGGAAGCCGAGGTAACGTTTAATAATGGCAAGCCCGTCAAGATGACCGGCACTGTGCAGGACGTTACAGAAGCCAGAAGAAGCGAGTACGAGCTTAAAAAGCTCACTATGGTCATAGAGCAGAGCATCAACCTTGTGTTCATAACAGATTCGATTGGCAAAATTGAGTATGTGAACCCCACCTTCGAAAACATTTCCGGGTATTCGAGGGAGGAGTGTATCGGAAAGTATCCGACTATCGTTGCCTCCGGCGACACATCGGCCGAGGATTATAAGAAACTCTGGAATACCATATCTTCGGGTAAGACCTGGCGCGGCGTCTTTAAGAATAAGAAGAAGAACGGCGAGTACTTCTGGGTATCGAGCATCATCTCTCCGATAAGGGACGACAAGGGCGCTATAACGCATTACCTCGCCATACAGGAAGACGTGACCGACAGGATGCAGGCCGAGGAAAAGATGCGCTACCTTAGCTATCATGACGAGCTTACAGGCCTCTATAACAGGCAGCATTTCATACATATAGTGGATTCCTGGCTCGCGCTTGGCGACGGCGCCGAAGGCCCCGAAGGCGTCGGGGTTCTCATGATATTCGACCTTGACCAGTTCAAGTTCATCAATAACACCTACGGCCACGGCATGGGCGATTCCGTGCTCGTAAGGATAGCAAGGCTTGTTGAGAATAAGCTTACCTCGCAGGAGTTCCCGTTCGTTAAGGACGTATCGAGCGGCGTAATACTCTCGAGGCTCAGCGCCGACGAGTTCGCCGTCTTTTTGCCAGGGCTTGGCGAGGCGCAGGCCGTTGCTGCCGCCGAATATCTTAGAGGCTGCATAGAGCACTATAACCCTGTCGAGATATCCGGCAAACTCACTGCAAGCATCGGGTGCGCGCTTTATCCGAGCCACGGCGATTCCGCAAGAAAGCTCCTCTCCAAGGCCGATGCCGCGTGTTATAGAGCAAAGGAGCTTGGCAGGAACAGAGCGCGTCTGTATAAGGAAGAGGACGGAGTTCTCGAGCAGATGCGTGACAGGCTTACCCGTAAAGACATGATAATCGAGGCCGTTGACAATAACCGCTTCGAGCCCTGGTTCCAGCCCATAATGAATATCGAGACCGGCGAGGTATCGCACTACGAAGCGCTTGCGAGGCTTCGCGATGCTTCCGGCGGCATAGTCATGCCTGGCGAGTTCATAGACACGGCCGAGCGCTTTGGCCTTATAGCGCAGGTCAACAACATGGTCTTTGAGAAGTCCCTTGACACCATGCTTAAACTTAACAAGGCCGGGCGCAAGGTCACGTTCTCGGTAAATCTCTCTGGCCGCATGATAGGCGAGGAGGAGACGCTTATTTATTTGAAAGAAACGATAAAGAAGTCAGGAGTAGATCCTTCGTGCATAGTGTTTGAAATAACCGAGACGGCCATGGTGCAGGATATTAAGCTCGCCAAAGGCTTTATAGACGACCTTAGGAGCGTGGGTTGCCATTTTTCGCTCGATGATTTCGGCGTCGGCTTCACGTCATTTGCCTATCTCAGGGAGTTGAACGTGAGTTACATAAAGATAGACGGCTCGTTCGTAAGAAAACTCGACACCTCTCCCAAAGACCAGCTTCTTGTAAAATCCATTGCCGAAATCGCCAGAGGCATGAACGTAAAGACCATAGCCGAGTTCGTGGAGAACGAGGCTTCTCTTAACCTTTTGAAGGAGTTCAGTGTTGACTACGCCCAGGGCTATCATGTCGGGCGTCCGGCTCCGTTCAAGGACCTTGATTAGAGGCATTTCCGGGAAGGATGCGCATGATTTTTTTTTCAGGTAAATACAGGTTTGCCGCCACTGCGTTTCTTGCAGCAGCTCTTTTGGTGGTCGGTGTTCCTTCCTCTACGCGCGGCTCGGGCGCGACGGCTGCCGCTGCGCCTGCGGCAGCGCCAAAGCCTGCTGTGTCTTCCATAGGCGATGCCTACGACGGCGAGCTCTACGGCTACCGCGTAAGCTTCTGGTATTTCAAGAAGGCAGCCGAGGCCTCTGTAGGCATATCTTCCGTTGGAAATGGCCGTTACAAGGCCGTTCTTTCGGCGCATACAACTGGTGTGCTTTCCTGGGTTCCGGGGCTTAGGCACAGAGAGGACACTTTTACAGCGCTTTTAGAGGAAACCGACGGAGGCAGGCGTTTCAGGACGCTTGAGTACGAAGAGGTTACCAAACTCGGCTCAAAGCTCACGAAAAAGACCTTTGTATTCGATTATGCTAAGCGAAGCGTCCAGGTAGACCAGTGGAAGAACGGCGAGCACAGAAGGTCGTTTGTGCTGACGTTTAAGGAAGGCGAATCCTTCGACGATCCGCTTTGCGCTTTCTATAATTTCCGCTACGGCGTCTACGGCCCCATAAAGGCCGGCTCCGAGTACAGGATAAAGACCATTCCAAGGAAGAAGGACGGCGAGGACATAGAGCTTTTGCTAAGCCTTATTTCGTCCAAGGATTACGATGCGCGTTATTTAAAGGCTAACGGAGAAGGGTACTACGCCTACGTGAAGCTCGATAAGGAGTTTCTCGATTCTTCTTCCGGCAATATAGAGATACTCTTTGATCCTGCCATGGCCCCCAAGGCCACCGTGGCCAAGGACATAATGCTCTTTGGCGACGTAAAGGGCGCGCTTACCGGCGCTACCAGGCCCAAGAAGGCCGTTTCGGGAAAACCTTCCGAGTAAAGTTATTTTTTTTCTACATTGTTGCGGCGCCATGTTGCGCCGCTGCCGGCTGGGTGCCGCCGGCAGCGGCATTTTTTTATGGAGTGGAGCCGGATACTCCGGCTTTGTAGTCCACGGGGCGCTTTCGAAGAATGTGCTTTACACACACATAAATAAATGATATAATATAAGCAATCGAAAATTGAATATGACGGCTGTTTTCAGTCGGTAGCTAAAAAATAAGTTTGCTTGCGAAATAAAACATTTTAACGTCGAAAAATCCTTAAATACAGTGATTTTAGCGGTTTCTATTGAATGCACAGCCGCGTATTGGTTTTATGCTCAAGCAGGGTAACGTTTTGCAGGACATTTGTTTATCTTCATGATGATTTTTGTAATGTGCATGATACGCACTACAATCGGCATCTGTGGAGGTTTTTCTTGGACACCAAGCAAGGCATAGACTCTTACGCTCCTTGCCCCGTACTTCGGGTTTGGGCAGGTAGTCTTTACCGAGCTGCATAAAGACGTTATGCAGACGGTTATCGTGTTCTACTTTGGCGGCAGGACGATTGAAAAGGTCGGCGGAAGTGTATGGGGGAGGTAATATTACCTCCCCATCTTCCTCGCAATAACGAACTTCAAGTAATGCGTCTCGGGCATGGATAATAGCACCGGGTGGTCCTTTGATTGTGTCCGCATCTCGAGTATGTCGAGCAGCGAGTCCGCGTCAGAGGCAGCGTCGTTTAATACGTCCAGGAACGCGCCAAGCGTTACGTTATGCGAGCACGAGGCAGTGATTAGAAAGCCGCCGTCCTCCAGAAGTTTCAAGCCGTACAGGTTTATGTCCTTGTAGCCGCGTAATGCGCCTTCGCGCCTATCTTTGGTCTTTAAAAACGACGGCGGGTCGAGTATTACTGCGCCGTATTTTTCTCCTGCAGCCGCTTTTTCGCGTAGCAGGTCGAAGGAGTCGGCGCGAAGGCAGTTAATAGCGCTGTCCATCTTGTTTAGCGCGACGTTTCTTTTTAGCCCCTCGAATGCCTTTTTCGAATCCTCCACTGCGTCAACTGACGTAGCGTTGTAGTTAACGGCGTATATTGCGAACGAACCTGTGTTGGTGAATGCGTCGAGCACGCGCTTATTCTTAACATACGGCTCGATGACGCGCCTGTTTTCAGCCTGGTCAAGGTAGAACCCTGTTTTTTGCCCTTCTAGCGGGTCGACCTCGAAGGACACGCCATCGGTCTCCAATATAAGAGGAGAGGGCAGTGTGCCGTAAACGACTTCCTTTACGGTCTTTAGCCCTTCTTTTTCGCGCACAGATGAATCGCTTTTTTCTATTATCGCAGCAGGCGAGAATATGTCCTTTAGTATTTTGACGATTGCGCTTCTACGCACGTCCATGCCAAGCGAAAGTAGCTGTATTACGACGACGTCTTTGTATTTGTCGACAATGAGCCCCGGGAGCAGGTCTCCTTCGCTAAATACCACTCTGTACGTGCCTTTTAGAACATCGTAGCCGAGGTCTGCTCTGCGTTTTATTGAAGCCTCGATTCTTGTTTTCAGGAATTTTTCTCCCGTGTCTTCGGGTCTGAATGTCAGGACTCGTCCGGCTATCTTGGATTTCCTATTTACGTAGCCCCTGGCTATGAACTTTCCCCGCGAGTCCACGAAGTCAGCGTCTGCTCCGTCGGTAAGGGCGCCGCCCGTGATTCCTGCGATTTCGTTATCATAGACCCAGAGATGCCCTGCCTTAAGCCTTTTTGCGCACCTGTCGGTTATTTTTATTTTCGCGTTCATTGTTTGTAGGATTCTATCATACGTTGTCATTATATTGCGAAAATATTTTGCTTCGCCGGAAGGCTTGGGAGTAGTATAATTGCCGTGGTAAGTGCGGTGGTATGCCGAGATAATGAAAATGCGTGGAATGCGGCATGTTGCAAAGGAGGGGGTTGTGAAGAACGCGAAAAAGTCCTTTGGTCTTGAGTGTATTGTTTTGGCGCTGCTGTGCATGGTGTTGCCGTCCTGCGCGGATAAGCCTGTGTCGATGGTTTATCCCGGCAAGCTTGTTGCCTCGGATGGCTCGGCAAACGATTGGTTCGGTCTGTCGGTTTCTGCGTCGGCCGACGGCTCTACTATTGTTGTCGGCGCGCTTTTCGACGACGTTGACGTGAATACCGATCAGGGCTCGGCTTATGTGTATAGATGGAATGGAAGCTCGTGGTCGGAAACAAGACTTGTTGCCTCGGATGGCCGTGGAGGCGATCAGTTTGGTAATTCGGTTTCTGTATCTTCCGATGGTTCTACGGTTGTTGTTGGTGCGCATGAAGATGACATTAATGGCCGTGACTCCGGCGCCGTGTATGTATATAAATGGAACGAAAGTTCATGGAATGAGACCAAGCTTATGGCATCGGACGGCGCTGCGGTGGATTATTTTGGCTGGTCGGTTGCGGTATCTTCTGATGGTGCTATGGTGGTTGTCGGTGCGTATAAGGGTGATGTTGGCGTTAATGTGAATCAGGGCTCGGCGTATGTGTATAAATGGAATGGAAGTTCGTGGAATGAGACTAAACTTGTTGCGTCTGATGGCGATGAAGGCGACTGGTTTGGTGTATCGGTCTATGCGTCAGCCGACGGCTCTACTATTGTTGTCGGTGCGCCATCGGACGACGTTGACGCGAATACCGAGCAGGGCTCGGCGTATGTGTATAAATGGAATGGAAGTTCGTGGAATGAGACCAAACTTACGGCATCGGACGGCGCAGCGTATGACTCGTTTGGTGGTTCGGTCTCGGTATTGTCCGACGGCACTATGGTTGTTGTAGGCGCACCAATGAGCGACGATAATGGCAATTCGGGGTTAGCGTATGTATATAGGTGGACAGGAAACTCTTGGCAGGAAACAAAGATTGCTTCACCTGGTGGGGAGGAATACGACAGATTCGGTATGTCGGTCTCTATATCGCAAGACGGCTCTATAGTTGTTATTGGTGCGCCTTATTTTGTCAAGGGAGAGAATAAAAATCAAGGCTCGGCGTATGTGTATAAATGGAACGGAGAGTCATGGTCAGAGGTCAAGCTTACACCACTTGATGGCGCTATGAGAAGTAGTTTAGGTATATCGGTTTCTGCATCATCCGACGGCTCTATTATTGTTGTCGGCGCGTTTTTAGATGATGTTGGCACGAATACCGATCAGGGCTCTGCTTATGTGTATAAATGGAACGGCTCGGCGTATGTGGTAGGGTTTTAAGCCGCGTTGCGTTGCAAGGGAAGTCTGCCTGGAAAATCCCGTGTAGGTGAAAAACTTTTTCATCTCCGGCTGCGACCTGATAAGGCCGCAGCTGTTTGTTTTTTAGGGCAAGGGAATGGCAGAACACCATGTTGCAAAAAAGAGAATGGGAGTCCTTTGTGTGGTTTTTATGATACAGTGCAATATGAGAATTATTTTATAACTGCTTGATTTTTAAAAGAATTGCTATGTGGCACGAAGTTTGCTATAATATAGATACTATGTATCAGCATACCATTGCAAACAGTATAGAATTCACAGGCGTAGGGGTTCATACAGGCGCTTTGTCGCACGTGAGAGTGCTACCGTCCGATACCGAAGGCATAGTCTTTAAGCGCGTAGACCTGCCGGAAAGCCCGTTTATAAAGGCCGACTATACGAACATTTTGAAGACCGATTACGCAACCACAATAGGTATCGGCAACGCTACTATTTCGACTATCGAGCACATGCTCGCGGCGTTCTACGCAACCGGCGTCGATAATGCCATTGTCGAGGTGAACGCGCCAGAGGTTCCGGTGCTAGATGGCAGCTCGGCCGACATAGTGAAGGCAATCGAGAGAGTAGGGCTAAGAAGGCTCAACGCAAAGCGCCGCTTCATACGCATCAAAAAGGCCATACGCATAGACGACGGTGACCGTTTTGTGTGCATACTGCCGTTTAGAAAGAGAGAGGCGGATGAGCTTCTCACAATCGAGTACACCATGGACTTTAACCACAGAAGCCTGGACCGCCAGACATGTTATTTAAACCTTACTAAAGAGAGTTTCAAGGCCGAGGTTATGGAAGCGAGAACCTTCGGTTTTCTTAAGGACGTTGAAATGCTTCGTAAACACGGTCTTGCCCGTGGCGGCACGCTCGACAATGCCGTTGTAATAGACGAGAACCTCATAATGAACGATGGCGGGCTTCGCTACCCGGACGAGTTTGTCCGCCACAAGGTGCTTGACCTCGTAGGCGATATTTCGCTTGCCGGGTATCCGCTTATAGGCAGGGTAAAGGCCTATAAGTCCGGCCACGGACTTAATGCAAAGCTCGCTACAGCAATAGCCGCTACACCGGCAAACTGGGAGTACGTGGAGCTAAGGGACGACAATTCCATAATACACCCGCCGCCTGCTGCCGTAGTAAATGCCTGATTCCCATTTATTAGGCCTTGTCCGCCAAGGCGGACGTTTTTTGTCAGAGATTGGCATTCCTTCGTATATCGTCGGGATTTACAAGGGAAAACAAGGACAATTAGCTTGACACCCGCGGCTGATTTCCTGTAATATTATAATGATTAGCACCATGTGTCTGCGCCTAGCCTTTAACTTACCTTATATCTTATATAAAAAGAGGTGTCCGAAATATGTCCGATAGAATAGGCGAATTGCTGGTAAGAGAGAAAATAATTACCACGGAACAACTTGCAAAGGGCATAGATGAGCAAAAGAAAAGCGGAGGGCGCCTCGGCTATAATCTTACGAAGCTCGGGTACCTTAAGGAAGCGGACCTGACGAATTTCCTTAGTAAGCAGTACGGAATCCCGTCCATAGACCTTGCAACAACCGAGCTTGACCAGGAAATAGTAAGGCTCATACCGCAGGACGTCTGTAAAAAATACCAGATACTTCCCGTAAGCCGCACCGGCGCCACCCTTGTAGTGGCCATGGCGGATCCTTCGAACATATTCGTCATCGAGGACGTAAAGTTTTTGACAGGCTACAATGTCGAGAGCGTTGTTGCCTCCGAGACCGCCATCCTCGACGCCATAGAGTCAGCCTATGCTGCCCCTGCCATGGAAGAAATCGGCATGGACGACGTGCTAAACGAGTTCGACGGCGACATAGACGTTGTCCAGGACGAGGACAACGTGGACGTCAAGGCCCTTGCAAAGGAAGTCGACGACGCCCCCGTTGTTAAGCTCGTTAACTTCATTCTCACCGACGCAATCAAAAAGAGGGCGAGCGACATACACATCGAGCCGTATGAAAAGGCCTTCAGAGTAAGGCTTAGGATAGACGGCGTTCTCTCGGAGATAATGAGACCGCCGATGAAGCTTCGAAACGCCATAGTGTCGAGAATAAAAATCCTTAGCCAGCTTGACATAGCAGAGAGAAGGCTTCCGCAGGACGGAAGAATCAAGCTTAAACTCGGAAAAAATAAGGAGATGGACTACCGCGTCTCTGTTTTGCCGACACTCTTTGGCGAAAAGGTCTGTCTTAGGCTTCTCGATAAGAGCAACCTTCAACTCGACATGACCAAGCTCGGGTTCGAGCAAAAGGCTCTTGACGACTTTAAGCACGCCATACATAAGCCCTGGGGCATCGTGCTCGTTACCGGCCCGACCGGAAGCGGAAAGACGACGACGCTTTACTCGGCTCTTTCCGAGCTTAACCAGGTCACCGAGAACATCTCCACCGCCGAAGACCCGGTCGAGTTCAACCTCATGGGCATAAATCAGTGCCAGATGCACGACGACATAGGGCTTAACTTCGCAGCCGCCCTTAGGAGCTTTCTTAGGCAGGACCCCGATATCATCATGGTCGGCGAGATAAGGGACTACGAAACAGCGGAAATCGCCATCAAGGCCGCTCTCACAGGGCACCTGGTGCTCTCAACACTTCACACAAACGACGCTCCGTCGACTGTCAACAGGCTTCTAAACATGGGTATCGAGCCGTTCCTCGTTTCTTCGGCCTGTAACCTGATACTCGCGCAGAGGCTCGCGCGTAAGATATGCGTTGCGTGCAAAGAGCCTGTCGATGTTCCAAAGAACACGCTTCTCGAGATAGGGTTTACTCCGGACCAGGTCGCAAAGGGCATACAGTGTTACAAGGGCAAGGGATGCGCCGAGTGCGGAGGCTCGGGCAACAAGGGCAGGATCGCGCTCTACGAGGTCATGCCGTTTACCGACAATTTAAAAGAGCTCGTTTTGAACGGAGGCTCTACCGCTGAGATCAAGAGGCAGATGATAAAGGACGGCATTAAGTCTCTAAGGATGAGCGGTCTTGGCAAGGTGGCAGAGGGTGTTGCCAATATGGAAGAGGTAATAAGGGTTACGATGGCCGATTAAGGCTTGCTGTCTGGAAGGTAAATAACACAAAGGAAGGTAAGATAAATGGATCAGGGCATGGGAATACCGCCGGCAGCAGGAGCTCCGGCTCCGCCACCGCAGAAGCTGGACATACAGATGCTTCTCAGGCTGCTTATAGAAAAAGGCGGCTCCGACCTGCATATAACCACCGGTTCTTCGCCAAGGATGAGGGTAAACGGGCATTTGAACCCGATGCTAAACACCCCACCGTTATCCCCGATAGAGACCAAGCAGATTTGCTATTCGATACTTTCGGATAACCAGAAGCACCAGTTCGAAGAGGAAAACGAACTCGACTTTTCGTTTGGCATAAAGGGGCTCTCGAGGTTCAGGGGTAACGTCTTTATGCAGCGCGGCGCTGTTGCCGGAGTTTTCAGGGCCATTCCGTTCACCATAAAGACCGTTAAGGAACTTAATCTGCCTCCTGTTGTCGAGGAGCTTGCCAGAAAGCCCAGGGGGCTCGTGCTTGTTACAGGCCCGACCGGAAGCGGAAAGTCCACGACCCTTGCGGCCATGATAAACATGGTCAACGAGGAGAGGCCAGACCACATCGTCACCATCGAAGATCCTATAGAGTTCATACACCAGTCCAAGAAGTCTCTTATCAATCAGAGAGAGGTCGGCGCCGACACTCACAGCTTTAAGAAGGCCATAAAGTCGGTTCTAAGGCAGGACCCTGACGTCGTGCTTCTTGGAGAGCTCAGGGACATGGAAACGATAGAAACGGCGCTGACAATAGCAGAGACCGGACACCTTTGTTTCGGCACGCTGCACACGAATTCCTGCGCGCAGACCATAAACAGGGTTGTCGACGTTTTTCCGTCGCACCAGCAGCCGCAGATAAGGGCGCAGCTTTCTTTCGTGCTCGAGGGTGTTATGTCGCAAATCCTTATCCCCAAGGCCGACGGCAAGGGCCGCGTGATGGGACTGGAAATCATGGTGCCTAATCCGGCAATAAGGAACCTTATCCGCGAAGACAAGGTACATCAGATATATTCCCAGATGCAGGTCGGGCAGTCTAAGTTCGGCATGCAGACGCTCAATCAGTCGCTGGTGAATCATTTCATGAAGAGATCCATAACGCTCGACGACGCGTTTGGCAGGAGTTCGGACCCCGACGAGTTAAGAACCATGCTGATGAACGCCGGATTGATAAAGGCCGGCATGCCTGGTTCTGCCCCTCCCAAAAGGCCGTAAAAGCACTATACGTATATTTGATTTGAAAGGGCTGATATGCCGACATATCAGCCCTTTCAA